>RFJM01000033.1 GCA_003694905.1 Caldilineae bacterium | reverse complement strand
TCGATGATCAGGGTTTTCTCATGGGTCATTCGGTAACGAGCCGGGGCCCAGCGCACCTGCACCCCTCCTTCCTGCAGGATGCGGTAGCTGTCCCGGTTCGAAGCGTTGCCGCCCGTCGGCTCGGGTTCGATCAACACGCGTACATCGACCCCGCGATGGGCCGCGGCGACCAGGGCCTGACGCATCCCGTCATAGGTGAGCAGGTAGATCTTGAAACGCACGGACCGTTGTGCTTCCTCCACCATCTGCAGCACGGGCTCGACCCCATCATCGGGCAGGACCAGCAACTGCGTTGCAGACGATGTCGTCGTCGGCGCGACCGTTTCAGGTTCTGCACGCCGGCAGCCCAACAACAGTCCGGGCAGTAGCAGCAGGACGAAGAGGAGGAGGCGACTTGACGACGTGGGACGGGAGGGGCGTCTGGGCATGGTGAAAAGGTCGATGCGGCTATACGGTGCGGCGGAGGTCACAACCCTTCTTTGCTCTCGGAAGCGAGCGGACTCGCGGGAATGATACCAGACGCGGCCTGTCCATATCAATCTCACGTGGGTGGGAGTGTGCAACCTGTGGCAGGGTGGGGCCTGCGCGAGAACAGGCCGAATCTGTGCTCGTACGTGCCCCGCCCGTTACCGGCGAAACGTGGGTGTACACTGACTGACGGGTACGAACCCGCGCGCGAAATTTGCCTTGACACGTGCCGCCGACTCTTCTATAATGACAATTGTATACATTGTATACAATGAATACCGGTACACAATTTCTCTCTGGCACAAGCTCATGAAATCCCAAAACACGTCGCAGCCCTTGTTGGGCCGGGCTATTCCCCGAACGCTCAGAACCGAAGTCGTAGAAATCTTGCGCGATGCCATTGTGACCGGCCAGCTCAAACCGGGGCAGCGGCTAAAGGAGGGCGAGCTTGCCGAACAAATGCATGTCAGTCGCAGTCCTGTACGGGAAGCCTTTCGACAACTTGAGCAAGAGGGATTGATCGTTTCGGTTCCTAACCAGGGGTCCTACGTCAAGAGCTTTGATGCCAGGGAGATCGAGGAGATCTTCACGCTGCGGGCAGCGCTGGAAAATCTGGCCTGCGAGCTGATCATCGAGAACAACCTGTTTCAACCGTCCGACTGGAAGCAATTAGAATTGCTCATCGAACGGCAGCGAGAAGCCATTGCCGCTCGCGATGTGGATCGCTTGGGCAAGCTGGATATGGACTTCCACGAGTATATCTGTCAGTGCTCTGGGTCTCGACGGCTGGTACAGATGTGGCGCAGTCTGCGGGCTCAGATCCTGGTGCTGTTCTATCAGCGTTTCAAGGCTTTGAAACAGGTACCCGAGACGGTAGATACCGATCATATGGCGATCATGAAGGCGTTGAAAGAAGGGAACGTGGAGAAGATCACACGGTTGAACAAGGAAATCAATGCCCGGGTTGCGCGCGAGTGTATTGAGGTCTTCAGCGCTTCTCCGGACGAGTATTACACCTAGCCGGCATGTCAATTCGATGATGAATTGCCTTTCCGTCTCAAACCCATAACCCCAGCAAGAGGCAATCATGAGCTTCAAATACTCGGCCATTTTGGGCTTCATGGGCCAGCTTACCGACCGCTTTTCGGTCTATCACGAGCCCCGATCTCTGGAAGAGAAGGTGGCCCTGGCCAGCAAGATCGAGGGTCTGGCCGGCTTGGAGCCCGTCTATCCCTTCGATTTCGAGGGGATGAGTTACGATGGTTATCGCCAGCTCCTGGCTCGCTACAATCTGCAAGTCTCCTCGGTGAATGTCAACATCAAAGCCGAGGCCAAGTTTCAGCGCGGAGCGCTGACCTCTATCGATCCAGGCATACGTGCCGAGGCCGTCCGCTACATCCAGCAAGGCATGGACTGGGCCGCGGAACTGGGGGCATCTTGTGTGACCGTATGTCCCCTGTCAGACGGACACGATTATCCTTTTGAGATCGACTATCGCCAGGCCTGGCGATGGCTGGTCGACGGGATTGGCGAAGCGGCGGCTTACCGACCCGAGGTTCGTCTGGCCGTGGAGTATAAGCAGAGCGAGCCGCGAGCCAAAGTCATCGTGCCCAACGCGGGAATCGTGCTCCTTCTGTGCGAGCAGGTGGGATTGGACAACGTGGGCATCACCATCGACACCGGGCACGCCCTGTACGCCCTGGAAGCCCCGGCCCAATCTATCACCCTGGCTGCCGACGCCGGCCGTCTCTACCTCATCCACATCAACGATAACTACCGCAACTGGGACTGGGACCTGATGCCCGGCCTGGTCAACTATTGGGACTGGCTGGAAACCATCTTTGCCCTGCAGCAGGCCGGCTACGACGGCTGGCTTGTTTCCGATGTCTTCCCGGCTCGTACCGATCCGGTGGAAACCCTCTCGGCCAGCTATCGTGCCATTCGCTACGCCGAGCAGTTTCTGGAGACCTTCGGGCCCGAGCGGCTACGATCCCTTATTCAGCAGCGGGAAGTCATCCGGCTCTTCGACGAATTGCAACGCCACATGATGGGGAAGACTTCCGCAGAACCGGCTGCTTAGCCCGATTGAATCATCGCCACGACCGCATCCCATGTTCAACCATACCAAAAGGAGGTGATACCCGGCTCAAGACCAATCATTCGTTCGTACGTGCAGGCCAGGTTCGTCTCCGGCAAGAAGGCGCCTGACCTGCACGTCCTTTCGGTGTGGTGGTAAACCACACGGCCGTAGTTTACCAGACTCTGCGCTCAAAGTTAAGGAGGAAATCATGAGACCTCTGTCCCGTCGTGAGTTCTTGCGCCTTTCCGCCCTGGGTGGCGCCGGTCTGTTGGCGGCTGCCTGTGCGCCCGCGCCTGCAGGCGCTCCCCAAGTCGTCAAAGAAACAGTTGAGGTGGAAAAGATCGTCGAGAAGGTCGTCACCGCCACCCCTGTACCCGTTCAGAAATTCCCCGGCGTCAAGCTGGAAATGATCATGCGCCGCAGCTTCATCCCCGAGATGAACAAGCTGCAGGAAAACCAGCTTGCGCAATGGGCAGCGGAACATGAAGCCGAGATCGAAGCCAACTTCGCTCGGGAATGGCGCGAGATGACCGCTGCGGCCGTGGAAGCCGGGGCCGGTGGTGACATCGCAGAACTCTTCCAAAACACGGCCCATGTCTACGCCGAGAAGCTGGCCGACCTGAGCGACATTGCCGAAGACCTGGGCAACCGCTACGGCGGCTGGTACGACGCGGCCTATCAGTGCGCGGTGGTGGATGGAGTCTGGCGGGCCATCCCGCGTGCCTACACGGCCCACGCCATCAACTATCGCGTGGACTACTTCACCGAAGTGGGCTATCCCGACGGCTGCGAGACGTACGAAGAGTACCTGGACGCGGCCACCAAGCTCAAGGAACGGGGGCTGCCTCCTGTGGGCAACACCGTCAGCCAGACCGGGCCCAACGATTCGGCCAGCTGGTGCTACTCCATCCTCTGGTCTTTCGGCGGTCGCGAAGTCGAGGAGGACGGCAAGACCGTTGCCATCAACACCGCCGAGACCCGCGCTGCCCTGAAGTACATCAAGCAGTTGGCCGAGGTCTCTTCCCCCGACATCACCGGCTACGACGAGGGCGGTAACAACCGCGCCTTCCTCGCCGGCGAGATCTCTGCCACCCAGAATGCGACCAGCATCTACTGGGTTGCCCAGCGCCAGGCTCCCGAAGTCGCCGAGAACATGAGCCACTTCCGCTACCCGGCCGGGCCGGCAGGGCACCAGCAATTCATCGAGATGAACCTGCTTGCCGTCTTCGACTTCAGCCCCAACAAAGAGGCAGCCAAAGCCGTGGTGGCCTGGCTCATGGAAGAGCCCCAACTCAGCCCGCTGGCGCAGGTCGGTCTCACCTTCTACACGCCTATGCTCTACTACTACGACGACCTGCCCAACATGCCCTGGAACATCGATCCCAAGCTGGCGCCCTTGAAGGGTCTGGCCAAGACGGGGCATCTCGCCGGCTGGCCCGGCCCTGCCTCCCGCCAGTCGGGTGAGGCCTACGCCAACCAGACCATCGTCAATATGTTCGCCAGCGTCATTGCCGGCGAAGACATCGAGACTGCCGTCAAGCGGGCCGAAGACGAGTTGAAAGCCGTCTACGAAGCCTGATCCCGTCATCTCGTCCGGAACCGTTGCATCCAGCATCGCTCACCATCCGGACACCCATCGGGGGGAGCGGGGCGGACTCGCTCCCCCCGCCGTAAGACGCCATGCCCATGAGCGCAACACCCGTGAGCACTTCCCTCGACAAAGACCGCGTCTCGGCCCGCAGGCCCGGCGGCCTGGCAGCCTTCATCGAGAACGAGGCCAATCTGGGCTACCTCCTTCTGATCCCCACCGTGGTCATTGTCCTGGGTCTGATCGGCTATCCCTTTCTCCTGGCCATGTACTACAGCTTTACCGACAAGGTCATGGCCAAGAGCGAGTTCTCTTTCGTGGGGCTCAAGAACTACATCAATCTGGCCAACGATCCCGTCTTCCGCAAAACCATTCTCAACACTTTCAACTACACCGTCACGGCCGTTTTCTTCAAGATCCTCCTGGGTCTTTTCATGGCCTTGACCCTACACGCCCTCACGGTTGGCCGCAAGTTCTTTCGGGCAGCGTTCCTCCTGCCCTGGGTGGTGCCCTCGTCCCTCAGCGTATTGGCCTGGCTGTGGATGTTCGATCCTCAGTTCAGCATCATCACCTATTTCCTGCGCTCTCTGGGCCTGATCGAAGAACGCATCCCCTGGTTTGGCGATCCCACCCTGGCAATGGCTGCTGTGCAGACGGTCAACATCTGGCGAGGCGTCCCCTTCTTCGCCATGATAATCCTGGCCGGCCTGGTCACGGTTCCGCAAGAACTGTACGATGCGGCCACGGTGGACGGAGCCAACAGCATCCAGCGTTTTCGTTTCGTGACCTTCCCCCACATCCTGCCAATCCTGATGGTGGCCTCCCTCTTTTCCTTCATCCAGACCATGGGCGATTTCCAGATCGTCTGGATCTTGACCCACGGTGGCCCTATCAACAGCACGCATCTCATCGCCACCCTTGCTTTCCGTACCGCCATCCAGGGCTCCAACCTGGCCAAGGGTTCGGCCATCGCCCTCTTCCTCTTCCCCTTCCTGATCCTGATCATCGCCTTGCAGTTGCGGTATCTGCGACGGGAGTGAGTTCATGTCCTTGAGCATCAGCAAGAGCCTGCAATATCGAAGTCG
Source organism: Caldilineae bacterium (assembly GCA_003694905.1). Lineage (GTDB taxonomy): Bacteria > Chloroflexota > Anaerolineae > J102 > J102 > J102. The sequence goes on along the minus strand of RFJM01000033.1, from coordinate 7,906 downwards.
CCGCGCCTTTTCCCGGGCCATTCTCATCGTCTCACTCGCCTTCTTTGCCTTCTTCACCCTTTTTCCCTTTGTGTGGATGGTACTCACTTCCATCCGCGAGGGCAGTGAGCTTTACCAGGTCGGCAAGAATCCCTTTGCCGTCAAGCATCTGACGCTACAGCATTACTATCTGCTTTTGACCGAAACACGGTTCCTGCAGTGGCTGGGGAACTCGGCATTCGTGGCAATATGCGCCTCGGCCATTGCTCTGGTTGTGGGCCTGGCAGCGGCGTACAGCCTGGGTCGTCTGCGCTATCGAGGCGGTGGTTTCGCGGCCCTGGTCGTCTTTGCCACCTACCTGATCCCCCCTGCCCTTCTCTTCATTCCCCTCAATACGGTCGTCAATCGGCTCCATCTCTCCAACACCTTGTGGGCTCTGATCGTCGTCTACCTCACCTTCCTGGTTCCTTTCATCGCCTGGCTGCTATCCGGTTATTTCAAGAGCCTGCCCGGCGAACTGGCCGATGCCGCGCGTATCGATGGCGCCAGCCGCTGGCAGGCCATGATCCTGATCGACCTTCCCTTGATCCTGCCCGGAGTCGTCTCGGTATTCTTCTTCGCCTTCACCATGTCGTGGAGCGAGTACCTCTACGCCTTTACCTTCATCCGCAGCACGTCCAAGCTACCGGTCGCAGTCGGCGTCGTCAATGCTCTCCAGGTGGGCGATGTCTATTTCTGGGGGCAACTGATGGCCGGCGCCCTGTTGGGCTCCATCCCGGTTGTCATTATCTACTCCTTCCTCATGGACTACTATCTTGCCGGTCTCACCGCCGGCGCCGTGAAGGGTTGAGCATGAAAGCCGTGCAACTGGAGGCGGTGGGCCGGCTGAGTATCACAACCATCGACCGGCCCCGCCTAACCGCACCCGACCAGATCCTGGTCCAGACCAAAGCCGTCGGCATCTGCGGCTCCGAGGTCCATGCCTTTGAGGGCACCCATCCCTACCGCACACCGCCGTGCATTCTCGGTCACGAAGCGGCCGGGGTCGTGGTGGAGGTGGGGGAGCAGGTGACACGCGTTCGGGTAGGCGACCGGGTCATTGTCGACCCGCAATGGCCGTGCGGTGCCTGCATATTCTGCCGCAATGGCGACATCAACCTCTGTCCGCACAAGAAAGTGTTGGGCACCCCCGCCTGGCCCGGTGCCTTTGCCGAATACTTCGTCGCGCCTGAAGCATCCGTCTTCCCCTTGCCCGACCACTTCAGCTTCGTGCAGGGCGCGCTGATCGAACCCCTGACCGTGGGCGTGCATGTGGCGCGGCGCGCCGGCCTGAGCCCCGGCCAGAGTGCCGTTATCCTGGGCAGTGGCTCTATTGGGGGTCTGCTCGCCGGCGTGTGCCACGCCCGCGGTGCCGATCCCGTCATCGTCGCCGACATCCGCCAGCACTGTCTCGACGCCGCACGCGAGCGCCTGGGTGCTACCCACGACATCCTGCTGCCCAACGGCAGGGTGGTGGACGAGGTGCGCTCCCTGACGCAGGGTGAAGGCGCGGATGTGGTTTTCGTGACCGCGGACGAGGGGGAGCTGGTGCACCAGGCCGTGGAGATGGCGAAGCCCCGCGGGGTCATCGTGCTGGTCGCCCTGCTCACGGCCGCTCCCCTCAGTCTCCGGGCCTACGACATCATCGGCAAAGAGCGCCATCTCATCGGCAGCAGCATGAGCAACCACCAGGACGTGGAGGAGGCCATAGCGCTTGCGGCGGAAGCACGGGTCGATGTCGAAGGCATCGTTACCCACATCCTGCCCATCGACGAAGCGCAACGCGGGATGGAGCTGGCTGCGACCAAGGCCGATGGCGCCATCAAAGTCGTGCTTACCTATCCCTGAGCCTGTTCCGGCCAACAATGCACCCCTAATCCACAAGAACGAGGTCTGTTTATGAGCAGCGATTTCAAACCCATGTCTGTTCCCGAACTCAAAGAGATGGCCAAGATCATCCGCACGGACATCATCGAGATGATCCATGAGGCCCAGTCGGGCCACCCCGGCGGCTCTCTCTCCGCGGCCGACATCGTCACCGCCCTCTATTTCCGCATGCTGCGGGTGGATCCGGAAAATCCCGGATGGCCGGACCGCGATCGCTTCATCCTTTCCAAGGGCCATGCCTGCCCGGTCTGGTATGCGGCGCTGGCCGAACGCGGTTTCTTCGACAAGGCCCATCTGAGGACCTTACGCAAACTGGGCAGCATTCTTCAAGGGCATGCCGATATGAAGAAGACACCCGGTGTGGACATGACCGTGGGCTCACTGGGTCAAGGGATCTGTGCCGGCGTGGGCATGGCGCTCAGCGGCAAGCTGCGCGGCAAGGATTACCACGTGTGGGTCGTGGTGGGCGATGGCGAATGCCAGGAAGGCTCGGTCTGGGAGGCGGCCATGGCCGGTAACAAGTGGCATCTGGACAACCTCACCGTGATCGTGGACAAGAACGGCATTCAAAATGACTGGTTCGTGGCGGAAGAAATGCCGGTGGATCCCCTGAACGACAAGTGGCGGGCCTTCGGCTGGCACGTATTGGAAATAGACGGTCACGACATGGCCCAGATTGTCGAAGCCCTGGAGACGGCCCTGACCATCAAAGGCAAGCCCACCTGCGTCATTGCCCATACCGTCAAGGGCAAAGGGGTCTCCTTCATGGAGAACGTTCCTGCCTGGCACGGCAAAGCCCCTACGACGGAACAGGCCGAGATCGCCCTCAAAGAAATCAAGGAGGCAGCCTGATGAGCGTCAATCCTTCTGTCTATCATTACGTGCGCCCCGAGATCATCGAGCGGCTCGACCGGGATGATCCTTTCGCGGATGTGGAGAAGCAGGCCACGCGCTATGCCTACGCCGAGGCGATCCTGGAGGTGGGCGCAGCCAATCCCGATGTGGTCGTGCTTGACGCCGATGTGTCCAAATCCATCAAGACCAATCTCTTCGGCGAGCGCTTTCCCGAGCGATGGTTCAACTTCGGTGTGGCCGAACAGAACATGATGGCGGCGGCCGCGGGCATGGCCACCACCGGCCTCATCCCCTTCGCTTCGACCTACGCGGTCTTCGCCACCATGCGTGCCCTCGACCAGGTACGCAACAGCATCCACTATCCCCGGCTGAACGTCAAGATCGCGGCCAGCCACGGCGGCATCACCCCCGGCCCTGACGGTGCCACCCACCAGGGGCAGGAGGATCTCTCTATCATGCGTTGCATCGCCAACTCCACGGTGATCGTTCCGGCCGACTCCGTCTCGTGCAAGAAGGCCATCTGGGCCATGGCGGAATATGAGGGTCCGGCCTACATCAGCTTCACCCGCGATCCGGTGCCTCTCCTCTATACCGAGGACTACCCCTTCGAGATCGGCAGGGCCGTGGTAATCCGCGAGGGCAGCGACCTGACCATTGTGGCGTTGCGCGACCTGGTCGCCTTTTCCCTGGCGGCGGCCGAAGCCCTGGCGAAAGAGGGCCTGAGCGTTCGGGTAATCGATTGCCACACCCTGAAGCCGTTGGATGAAGAGACCATCCTGCAGGCTGCACGCGAGACAGGCGCTATTGTCACCGCCGAGAACAACGTGATCTTCGGCGGCCTGGGCAGTGCCGTGGCCGAACTGCTGGTCGAGCACAACCCTATCCCCATGGAACGGGTGGGAGTGCGCGACCAGTTTGCCGAGTCAGGGCCCTATCTGGAGGTGATCCACAAGTACGGGCTGGATACGCCATTCATCATCGAAGCTGCCCGCAAAGTGTGGGTTCGCAAACAGGCATTCTTCGGAGGCAAGCATGCTGTTTCATCAGATCATCGATCTGTCTCACCAACTCCGTCCGGGGCATGAGGCCCGCCGGCTCAGCCTGGAGCGCCTGGAGGCCACCCAGATCACCGGCGCCCCCCGCGAAGAGGGGTGGTACGTCATGCACTACATCGGGATGGACAATCATCTGGGCACCCATCTCGAGGTACCCTACCACTGCCTGGAAGACGGCGCCGACCTCGCCCAGATCCCCGCTCAACAATACGTGGCTCAGGCTGTGCGGCTGGATGTGCGCGGCTACGGCGAACATCAGGCCATCCCGCTGGACGCGGTGCAGGAGGCGGCCACCCGCGCCGGAGGGATCCGGCAGGGGGACGCGGTAGTGGCCTGGACGGGCTGGTCACGCCACTACGGCACCCCCACCTACCTGCATCCCCCCTACCTAAGCGAAGAGGCGTTGCGGTGGGTGGTCGGTCACGGCATCAAGATGTACGGCATCGACACGCCCGGCGCCATGAACCCCGACCGGCCCGACAGGCTCAATCATCTCCCCCTGTTTGAGGCCGGCGTAGTGTATATCGAGAGCCTCACCAACCTGGAACAGATTCCCCAGGATCGTTTTCTGCTCGTAGCCCTGCCACCGGCCATCGCGGGTCTGGAAGGGATTACCGTGCGCGCCGTTGCCGTTGTATAATGCCTTCTCTCTCTCCACACCATCCACCCGCGAGGATCGCCATGAAACCCAAAGTTTACGTCACCCGTCACCTTCCCGAGCAAGCGATGCAGGCCCTGCTAGAAGCCTGTGAGGTCGACATCTGGGACGAGGAATTCCCCCCGCCCTACGAGACGATCGTGGAGCACATCCGCGACAAGGAAGGGCTGATGTGTCTGCTCACGGACCGTATCGATGCAGCCCTGATGGACGCGGCACCCAAACTCAAGGTCATCAGCCAGATCGCGGTCGGTTTCGACAATATCGACATCGAAGCCGCCACCCAGCGCGGGATCCCGGTCGGGCACACGCCGGGGGTGCTGACCGATGCGACGGCCGATTTCGCCTGGACTCTGTTGATGGCCGCGGCACGCCGGGTCGGCGAGGGCATCGAGTATGTCAAGGCCGGTAAATGGACCACCTGGGGCCTGACCCTGTTGATGGGGGCCGAGGTCTACGGTGCTACCCTGGGCATCATCGGCATGGGGCGCATCGGTCAGGCTGTGGCCAGGCGGGCACGGGGTTTTGACATGCGGGTCATCTACTACGATGCCTTCCGCCAGCACGAGGCCGAGAAAACGTTGGGCGTCGAGTACATGGAAATGGAAGACGTCCTGCGCGAGGCCGATTTTCTGACGGTGCACGTCAACCTGACGGACCAGACCCGCGGGATGATCAATGCCCATACCCTCGGCCTGATGAAGCCGACGGCCATTCTCATCAATACCTCGCGCGGTCCGGTTGTAGATACCGAAGCTCTCTACGATGCGCTCAAGAGCGGTCAGATCGCCTATGCCGCCCTGGATGTCACCGATCCTGAGCCGCTACCGGCCGATCACAAGCTCCTGTCTCTCCCCAACTGCATCGTCACACCCCACATCGCCAGTGCAACTCTGACGACACGCACCGAGATGGCCATGATCGCGGTGCGCAATCTGCTGGCAGGCTTGCGGGGCGAACCGTTACCGGCGCAGGCGAACAAGCTCCCTTAGCCCTTTCGTTTTTCATTCTCTCCTTCTGTTGGGCCGAGCCGTCCTCGCATTGAGCGAGGGCGGCTCACTTTTTTCTGACTACGGTCAATTTTACCTGGCCAGATGGCCAGGTTTTTTCTATCCCCTTTGACAGTAGTAATTCACGCCACATGCATGATGTGTCAACCCCGTTTTTGCTATATGCTGGTACATGAAGAGAACGCCCAAGCAACACCGTGGACAGCCTCACGGCAGAGTTGGACGCAGCGAATCGCTCCGCCTGCTCGGTCATCGAAACACCGTTCATCGATTCTTACAACACCCTCCGCACTCATCCTGAGTCGGCAGACGAAACGCTGAGTCCTTCTGCCGTGAGCTGCATCCCCCCACAACGCGAAATGCACGAGCCTATCTCTGTCCGACCCACTGCTCCCCTTCGTTCTCGCATCTCTATGCTTTATCCCAGCTACGCGTCCCCCCAGAGTATGTCGATGACTGCCCGTTCCAGACCCATTCGCGTTCTAATCGTAGACGACCATGCCGTCGTGCGCAGCGGACTGGCCACCATGTTGGAATTCGAAGACGACCTGTTGCTGGTCGGCGAAGCAGAAAACGGCCAGGAGGCCGTCGAACTGTGTGCCAGACTCCGTCCCGATGTCGTACTCATGGATCTGGTCATGCCTGTGATGGACGGCATCAAGGCCACCCGCATCATCCGCGAGCGCTATCCCGATACCCAGGTGGTGGTCCTGACCAGCTATCACGATAAGCAGCACGTCCAGCAGGCCATGGAAGCGGGAGCCATCGCCTATCTGATGAAGAGCGTCTCAGCCGATCGCCTGGCCGAGGCCGTTCGTGCGGCGACCGAAGGCAAACCCAGCCTTTCCCCCGAGGCCGCACAGGTACTCATCCAGGCGGCTACACTGCCGCAGGCTCCCATCCAGCAACTGTCGGTGCGAGAACGAGAAGTCCTTGAACTGATGGTCAAGGGCTACAGCAACCCGGAGATAGCCGACAAATTGGGCGTCAGCCGTTCGACTGCCAAGTTTCACGTAAGCCGAATCCTTCACAAGCTCAATGCGAAGAGCCGCATCGAAGCAGTGACAACGGCTATGCAGCATAATCTGATTTAGCAGGCGAGTTCTCTCGCCTTGAGATAGGATACGAGCGCCCAGTTTGCCGGATGTCTGTCCATCTCAACACCAACCCTTGACATCGGAGGCAAACGATGCGTCTCAGCCATTTCTTTATAGCTCTCCTCATCTCCCTCATCATCCTGGTTGGTCTGCGACCGGTGCAAAATGCGCAGGCATTGGGCAACGGCTTTGGCGACCAACCCGATACGGTGAGGTTGATCGTAGGAGTGCAGACCTCCGCAAGGAGCACCCTCACGTCGAAACTGAGCGCCGTTGCCTCTGCAAAACTGGTAGACACCGGCCCGCAGCAACGATGGATCGTCGTGGAAGTGCCCCGCCAACAACTGGAGGAGGCGCTGCAAACGTTGCGCCAGGACCCCGGCGTTCGCTACGTTGAACCCGATACCAGGGTCTCCATCACCTTTGACCCCGACGATCCCTACTACAACGATCCGAACCTGGTCTACGGTCCCCAACAGATCAACGCTCCCGCTGCCTGGGACATCACTACCGGCTCTTCGCAGGTCACCATCGCCATTCTCGATACGGGCATCGATCTCTCACATCCCGAGTTCGCAGGCCGTGTCCTGGCAGGCTGGGATTTCGTCAATCAGGATAGTGACCCCAGCGACGACCACGGCCATGGCACCCATGTGGCCGGTATCGCCGCCGCCGCGATCAACAACGGTACAGGCATCGCAGGAATTGCCGGCAATGCCAGCATCATGCCCGTAAAGGTGCTGGACCAGAACGGCAGCGGTTGGTGGAGCGAGGTGGCCGCGGGCATCATCTGGGCCGCGGACCACGGTGCCGATGTCATCAACATGAGCCTGTCCGGTCCGGCAGACTCGCAAACGGCCCGAGATGCCATTGCCTACGCCAACAGCCTGGGCACGGTGGTCGTCGTGGCGGCCGGTAACGACGGTACCGATTCGCCCCGCTATCCTGCCGCCTTCGAGAACGTCATTGCCGTCGGCGCAACGACCTATCAGGGTGCCCGCTGGACGCTGTCCAACTTCGGACCCAATGTCGACGTCATGGCTCCGGGGGCTACCATCTACAGCACCTACGGCAAACTGGGACAGCCCAGCGGCTACCAGTTCATGACCGGCACTTCGATGGCCGCCCCGCATGTAGCGGGCCTGGTCGCGCTCATGCGAAGCGCCAACCCCTCTCTGTCGCCTACCGAAATCCGGGACGCCATTCAGAACACCGCCGTCGATCTGGGCGACCCCGGCTACGATGCCTTCTACGGTTACGGCCTGGTCGATGCCTACGCTGCGCTCAGCGCCGTAGCTGCTTCGGGGCCAACCCCCACCCCCACAC
>RFJM01000300.1 GCA_003694905.1 Caldilineae bacterium | reverse complement strand
CGGGCGAATCCGTGATTCGCCTGCACGCCGGCCGCGAAAATCGCACCGCGGAGCAAAGGAATCTTCCCTCTCGCAGGCGCGGCCTAGGGGCTGCATGGAAGGCAGTAAACTGTAACGCGGGCTCATCGGCCGGCTGCCCTCTCGTGGCGGGTTTCATACATCCTGCAAAGAAGGTATGATGTGGGCACAACTTTTCCCTGCTTCTACCGTCTCTACCTGCAGAGGAGTGGGTGTCGGTTCCCTCACTTTCGCCATTACAACGCTCATTACAGGAGAGTGACCATGCGATTTCGTCGATTCTTGCTACTGTGCCTGATTACGGTCATGGCCGCTTCCATGTGGATACCGGCTACTGCCGCGGCCGCCGGAGATCAGAAAGGCTACAAGATTCATCTGGTGAAACGCGGGGAGACGCTCTCGCTGATTGCTGCCCGCTATGGCGTCTCGGTGCGGGCAATCGCGCGGGCGAACAAGATCCGCAACGTGAACCGCATTTATGTCGGACAACGGCTGCGGATTCCCACCTCCTCGGCTTCTTCCTCGCCCAAGAAAAGTAAAAAGGGCCAGAAGGCCGGCGGGCCCGCCCAAACGTATGGCGGAGGTGGCAAGTGGATCGAAGTGGATCTATCGCGGCAGAGGCTAATCGCCCACGAAGGCAACCGCATTGTGCTCAACACGCTGGTGAGCACGGGTATCAGGCGTTACCCCACCCCTATCGGTACGTTCCGCATCCGCACCAAGGTCCGCCGGCAGACCATGTCGGGGCCCGGTTACCGCTTGCCCAACGTGCAGTGGGTGCAATACTTCGTGGGGGCCTACGCGCTGCACGGCACATACTGGCATCACAACTTCGGGCGCCCCATGAGCCACGGCTGCATCAACCTGACCAATCGGGACGCCAAGTTTCTCTATCAGTGGGCGACGAGAGGAACCCGAGTGGTGATTCACCGCTAGAGTGTGTCGCCTCCATCGTCCCGCCCGGCACCCTTTTTGGCGGGCGGGACGATTCTCTTGGGGGCCGACCGGGAAGGGAGCGGTGTTGAGCGAGAGGGTTTGCTCAATAGAAAACGGGCTCGTGGTACACCCCGAAGACTTCACGGAAGACATCGGTGATCTCGCCCAGCGTGGCATAGACTTTGACCGCCTCGATAATGGGTGGCATGAGGTTCTCGGTGCCGCGCGCGTAGTCGGCCAGTTCGCGCAGGGCTTTCTGGACCGCAGAGTTGTCGCGTTCGGCCCGCACACGTTGCAGGCGGGCCACCTGGCGGTCGTAGCCATGGGGGTCCATCTCCAGCAGGGGGATTTCCAGCGGTTCGTCGGCAACGAACTCGTTGACACCGACGATGATGCGCTCGCCGTTGTCGATCTCCATCTGGTAACGATAGGCCGCTTCGGCGATTTCGCGCTGGAAGAAGCCCGATTCGATGGCGGGAATGACGCCACCCTGTGCCTCGATGCGCCGGAAGTAGGTTTCGGCTTCCTCTTCCATCTGGTTGGTCAGTTGTTCGACGAAGTAGGAGCCGGCCAGGGGATCGATGGTATTAGTCACACCCGATTCGTGGGCAATGATCTGCTGTGTACGCAGGGCGATGGTTACGGCCTTTTCTGAAGGCAGCGCCAGGGCTTCGTCCATGCTGTTGGTGTGCAGGCTCTGGGTGCCACCCAGCACCGCAGCCAGGGACTGGATGGCGACGCGAACGATATTGTTTTCGGGCTGCTGGGCGGTGAGAGAGACACCGGCGGTCTGGGCGTGGGTGCGCAGGAGCCAGGAGCGCGGGTCTTTGGCACCGTATTTCTCGCGCATGGCCTTTGCCCAGATGCGCCGTGCGGCCCTGAACTTGGCGATCTCTTCGAAGAAGTCGTTGTGGACGTTGAAGAAGAAGGACAGACGGGGGGCAAATTCATCGATATCCAGGCCGCGCTCGAGCGCGGCCTCGACGTAGGCGAATCCGTCGGCCAGGGTGAATGCCAGCTCCTGCACGGCAGTGGCGCCGGCCTCGCGGATGTGATAGCCGCTGATGCTGATGGTGTTCCATTTGGGCAGTTCTTTGCTCCCGAACTCGATGGTATCGGTCACCAGGCGCATGGAAGGGCGGGGCGGGAACAGGAATTCCTTCTGGGCGATGTATTCTTTGAGGATGTCGTTCTGGATGGTGCCGCGCAATTGTTCGCGCTTGTAGCCCTGTTTCTCGGCAGCGACGATATACATAGCCCAGAGAATGGCCGCCGGCGAGTTGATGGTCATGCTGGTGCTGACTTCGCCCATTGGGATGCCGTCGAAAAGGATCTCCATATCGGCCAGCGAAGATACCGCCACCCCGCATTTGCCGAACTCGCCCAGGGCTTCGGGCGCGTCGGTGTCGTAACCGTAAAGTGTCGGCATGTCGAAGGCGACTGACAGGCCCATGTTGCCCTGCGAGAGCAGATACTTGTAGCGTTGATTGGTCTCTTCGGCCGTACCGAAGCCCGCGAACATACGCATGGTCCACAGACGCCCCCGATACATGCTGCCGTAAACGCCCCGCGTAAAGGGATATTCACCCGGCATGCCTAGGTCGCGCCGATAATCGAAGTCGGCGATGTCTAGCGGGGTGTAGAGACGGCGCACAGGGCTGGATGACGTGGTGACGAAAGCTTTCTTGCGTTCGGGCCGTCTGGCCAGGGATTGGGCCAGGGTGGTCTTTTCCCAGCGTTCTTTGTCCTGGCGAATCTGCTGCAGGTGTTCGTCGTTGAACAGCGACATGGATAACCTCCGGTGGGAGAAAAGGTCGCGATTGCAAAGGGCGGGGGGAGGGGGAGAAAGGGCCTGCCTTATTCTAGCGCAAGGGACCGGGAAGGTTAAGAGAAGCCCAGAGTACGGATGTAGGCGGCGAGGGTCAGGCGTGCGGTCTGCTGCCAGGTGAAGCGTGCGGCTTGTTCCCGTCCGCGGCGGCTGAGCCGCTCGCGCTGGTTCGGGTCCAGGCTTGCTTCCAATGCCGCAGCCATGGACGAGAGGTCCACCGGATCGAAATAGAGGGCGGCATCGCCGGCGATTTCGGGCAGAGAAGAGGTGTTGCTGCAGGCCACGGGTGTGCCGCATGCCATGGCTTCCAGCACCGGCAGGCCGAAACCCTCGTACAGGCTGGGGAAGAGGAAGAGCTCGGCACCGGCATAGAGGGCGGGAAGATGAAGGTTGGGGACCGAACCCAGGAAGTGAATGCGATCCCGCGCGGGCAGGCGAGCTGCCAGTTCTCTGGCTTCGGGGTAGCGCTCATCCCAGAAGCCGGCAATGACGAGGTGAGGTGGATCGGCAGCGTGATGTAAGGCGCTCGTCCCGGTCCAGGCGCGAATCAGCCGCGGCAGGTTCTTGTGGGGTTTGTTCGAGCCCAGGTAGAGGTGATAACGGCGAGGCAGGCCGAGTCTAAGACGCAGGGCGTGCACGGTCTCGTCCGGCTGGGGACAGAAGATGGGATCTGCTGCCAGGGGCGTGACCGTAATGGCATCCCCGGCCACCCCGTAGAAACGCCCGTAGTCGCGAGCCGTAACACGGGATATGGCAACGAAGCCCGTACTTGCGCGAAGGGCCAAGCGCTGGATGATCTCGATCTGCCAGCGTGTGCGCCGCGGAAAGTAGGCCGGGAACAGGCGGGGAATGACGTCATAGAGGGTCAGCAGGCTGGGACAGGGGAGGCGCAGAGGGCGAACGTTGTAGGGGCAGTGAACGAGGTCGGGATGCAGAGCGCGGATGAGCGAAGGAAGGTGAGTCTGCGAGCGCCAGTGGAAGATGGGAATGGAGGCGGGGATAAAGGTGATGTTGGGATGTCGTTGCAGGTCGGCAAGAGGATGATGGCTGTTGCGTGCCCGCGGGTCGACAAGAAGCAACAGTTCGCCCTCAAGTTGTGGTGCCAGAGCATGGGCCAGGTTGAAAACGTAGCGGCCAATGCCGGGAAAGTGGTCTTGAATGGTACGGGCGTCGATAAGAATACGCATAGGGGGGCAGGCGACGGAGGCAAGACAGGGAGATGGGCGCATGCAGGCCATAATGGAGTATACACCGGACGGGGTGCGGCCTCAATGCCACCGTGCCGGAGGTGGTACGATCGCGGCGGTTCCTTGCTGCCCTTATCCGACGTCCGAAAAAGCAGATCTGGATCGAATTGGCGATCCGCCACCCAGGGTCCCCGCGCATACACCGGCGCCGGATCTACTGTTCGGGAGCGATTTCGGTTGTGGAGCATCTACGGTTG
>RFJM01000299.1 GCA_003694905.1 Caldilineae bacterium | reverse complement strand
GATCATCACCGCCCAGCAAGTCACCGACCTGGCCGGCTTCGAATTCACCCTCAGCTACGATCCTGCACTCCTCAAAGCGCAATCCGCCAGCATCGGCAGCTTCCTGACGAACACCGGTCGCACCACCTCTCTTCTTGGCCCCAACATCGACAATACCGCCGGCACCATCCATTTTGGTGCCTTCAGCTTTGGCACCCAGCCCGGCGCCAGTGGTAGCGGCCCCATAGCCCTCATTCGCTTCCAACCCCTGGCGGTCGGCACATCCGCACTACACTGGCAGGCTGCCACCCTCGTCAATACCGCCGGTGCGAACCTGCCTGCCGCCCCCGTCGACGGGAAGATCATCCTCATCCCTTGACCCCGGTCAGATCAGCCCTTGTCGGATCGCCATCGCCACGGCCTGCGTGCGGTTCGCCACCCCCATGGTCTCCAGCAACTCCTGCACCTTCTTCTTCACCGTCGCCTCACTGTAATTCAACCGTTCCGCGATCTCCCGATTGGTGAGCCCGTCGGCCATCAGAACCAGAAGCTCACGCTCCTCTTGGCCGATACCGTGTGCTTCCGCTACCCGTTCCGCGGCCATCTGCTGAAACTCGGTCAGAACCCTGTCCATTAGAAGCGGACTGAGAAGCCGCTTTCCCGCGTGCACGGCCCTGATCGACGCCGGCAACTCATCCAGCGACACATCCTTGAGCAGATAGGCATGCGCGCCCGCCTCCAGCGCACCAAACAGATAGTCGTCGTCATCGTAGGTGGTGAGAATAATAACCCGACAGTGGGGATGCGTACGTCGCAGATTACGCGCGATCTGGATACCGTCATATCGGCCCAGCCGTACATCGAGTAACACCACATCTGGTCGTTGCTGGGCAATCTGCTCCTCCACCGATGTGGGCGAATCTGCCTCGCTCTCGGCATGCTTGACGACATTGCTTAATGCTTCCTGGCCGAGACGGAACAGCGCCAACTCCTGCTGGGCCGGCAACTGCAGCGTACGCGTGGCCGCCAGTTCCCACCCGGCATCGACCAGATGGGCATTCGCCCGCACCAAAATATCGGTAGCCAGCAGGCCGATGGCCAGCAGGGTAATCAAAGCGAAAAGTCCCGGCAGCAGACCGATAATCAGACGTCCGCGTACCGTTTTGAGAAGATTGATGTTGAACCTTCGGGACCAGACACGCATGACTACGTCTTCAAACCTCGTACAGTACTTCGATATAGCGCTTGAGCAGCTCGGATACCAGACCGCGCATGGGCAACCTGGCAGCCAAACCGTAGATGGGAGCCATCCCCCCCTTGCCGGCCGGTTGCGTCTTTACCCTCGCCACTGCAGCCTCCAGATCGGCCAGAAAACGCTCGGCTACCCCCGGCTGCGTATGTCGCAGCGTAACCGCGATATGAACCCCCGGTGGATGGTGCAATCCGTTCAGACTCCAGCCTTGCTCCGACATCTCATCCAGAATCCGGTAGATATCCAGTGTGCGCGAGGTGAAAGCAATGACCCAGAGCGGATCGCCCATCACCTCCAGCTCCGGGATGGCCTCGATCCCGGCGCGCAGCTTTGCGGCCGTCTCCAGGATCTTGCGCGTGGCCTCCAGATAACCATCCTCCCCCATCGAAAGCAGCGAAGCCCAGCAGGCTGCGCTGAGAGCACCCGGACGACTGCCCGCAAACGTGGGCGAGAAATAGAGCCCTCCCGGCCACTCCGTAGCCGTATAGAACTGGTACCGTCGCAATTCGCGACGCCGGTAGAGTACCACCGAAGTCCCCTTGGCCGCATAGCCGTACTTGTGTGTATCGGCCGAGATGGATGTCACGCCGGGTAGGCGAAAATCAAAGGGGGGTACGGGGTACCCCAACTTCTCTGCCCAGGGTAGCACGAAACCGCCCAGACAGGCATCGGTGTGAAACCCGATGCCGTGCTTGCGCGCCAGATCCGACAAGGCTGGGATAGGGTCCACAGTGCCATGAGGGAAGGAGGGTGCCGATCCGACCAGGGCGATGGTATTGCGCGTGATGGCCTTGGCCGCTGCTTCTACATCGGCCCGGAACGTTTCATCGACGGGGATCCGCTTCAGTCGGATGTCGAAATACTGCGCTGCCTTGTCAAAAGCCACGTGTGCCGTCACCGGTACCACGATCTCCGGCTTGCGAATGCCCTTTTCCGCCCGCGCCCAGTCGCGATAGGTGCGCATGGCCAGCAAGATACTCTCGGTCCCTCCCGACGTGACCGTGCCACACACCTCGTCACCCAGCGCTGCCGCCGCATCGGCCCCGAGCATGTGCGCCGTCATCGACACAATCTCCGCCTCGAACTTCACCGTACTCGGCCACACATCAGCATGCAACGGATTGCTTTGCGATTGCAACGCGATCACCCGGTTCTGGAAAGCCGTATGCTCCTCTCCACCGTGATACACCGCCCCCGACACCAACCCCTCCCGCCATCGTCCTTCCTCCTCTGCGTTCAATGCCTCGATTTCCTGAAGAATCTGCTCGTGTGCCAGGCCAACAGCCGGCAGCCGCGCGTGGACGGGAAAGCGATCCCGGTAGGGCTTCACCGCCGCGCGCAATTCCTGCATGAAAGCATCATATTCCTGCTCGATACGTCGCCGAACCGAGGGAATACGACCCAACAACCGCTCCAACATCGCGGTCAGGCGAGGATGTAGGTGAAAAACAGGCAATTCGCTCAGGGTTTCGATATCCATCTTGTTTGTCCGGATAGAACTCTCCGGGAAGCGCACTGCAAGCGGGAATCGACCAACGGAGACAGATTCGCGCCCCACACGTCCGGGGGCCGAGAAGGATTCATACCCTCGGTTGGGGCCATCCTCTGCTCCTGTACGACAAAGTGTATGATAGCTAGACGACCTCTAAGCATGCACATCGTGCCGATTCAGATCGGCGTGAATCCGCTGATTGCGCTTGTAGATCTCCACAAAAGCGGCGAATAACTCATCGTACATCTGACGATGCTTGGGATTGGGTTCAAAGATATCGGTAACCAGCACCCGCTCGGGGATATCGGCAAAGCCAAGCCGGCCGGTTGCCACCGCGGCCAGCAGGGCCGCCCCGCGCGTGTTGGCCTGCCGCGGTTCTTCCACGCGCAGGATGGGTCGGTCCAACACGTCGGCCATGATCTGGCACCAGGCATCCGAGAGCGCGCCGCCCCCTATGAAGCGCAATTCCGGTATGGGACGGTTGATAAACTGCTCCACATAGTGCAGCAGCCAGCGGGCATTGTAGGCTACGCCTTCATAGATGGCCCGGACCATGTGAGCACGGCTCGTGCGTAGCGTCATGTTATGGAAGCCCCCACGAATGCGTTCATCATCGACCGGGGTGCGTTCCCCATACAGCCAGGGTGTGAAGATCAACTTCTCGCTTCCCGCCGGCACCCCTGCGATCAGCTCTTCCAGCCGGGCATAGATGTCCTCCGGTCTGCCCGGTGTTGCCAGCGCATCCTCGGCAAAAATGACCGAATCCACGAAATACTCGAGACAACCGCCCGCGGTCTCCTGTTCATTGGCCAAGAAGTAGCGACCGGGAATCGCCGAGGGCAGAGCACCCATATTGTGGAACAGGTCGGTCTTCTTGTGAGGAAAGTGGCATGTGATCCATGACGATGTGCCCACATACAGATGCGCCTGATAATCCTTCACCGCTCCCGACCCGATGGCTGCGGATTGCAGATCCGGCATGCCGCCTATCACCTGCACCTCTTCGTGCAGGCCCAGATCGGCCGCGGCTTCCGGTGTCAGGGGGCCCAGGACATCCACGGCCTGCACCAGTTCGGGAAGCTTCTCGCGCTCCAGCCCGACCAGCTTCAGCAACCTGTCATCATACCGCACCCGACCGAGGTCCCGGTTATCCGTCACCCAGTGCAGCGTTATAGAGTCAAAGGTGGCGGCATAGCGCCCCGTCAGCCGGAAATTCAGATAGTCCTTGGGCTCCAGAAACTTGTAGGTGTTCCGATAGATCTCGGGGCGTTCGTGTTTGAGCCAGAGAATGTGCGCAATGGGGTCCTTGCCCGAGTGCGTGGGCGCGCCCCCTGTCAGCCGGATCCAGGTCCACAGTTTTGCGATGCCATAGCCGGCGATATTCACCAGACCGCGGTTCACCCGCTGAATGTAGGGGGCTCCTCGTGTATCCATCCAGATGATAGCATTCATCAGCGGTTTTCCCCCCTCGTCCAGCGGCACCGTGCCCGACCATTGTCCGGTGCAACACAATGCCCCCACCTGCTCTGGCGAAATCGCGTTTTCCTCCAGCAGCCGCCGCACCCCCCGCCTGATAGCCTGCCACCAGTCCTCCGGGTCTTGCTCCGCGCCGCCTTCTGGCAGCAGATATACGGGTGTCTTCTCGACCGTGTGACATTGCAGCCGGCCCTCGCCGGAATACAACGCGACTTTCGGTCCAGAGGTGCCCAAATCGATTGCGAGAATGGACTGGGAGTCCTTCATCACCTGCTCCTGCGTTTGCGTGTGGGATCGTAAGGTCCGGAGTGCGGCGTTTCCCAAAGTATACAACCGAACGGCCGGGATGGAGAAAACCAAGTACGCTCCTGCCTCGCAGCCATATCTGCTCCTGGGTCGATGCGCCTGTCGGCTCCAACACCGATTGGGACGGATGCACGTTGCCCCTGCATATATCCCTACAGCCGGCGGCAAAACGCACCGACTATGTCTTCCATGAGAGCGGCTGGCACCGTCCGCGGCTGCTGCACCGCGCCGCGAAGCGCTGCCACACCTCGGCTGCCCCGCACGGGGTCACCCTGTTCCACTCCCTTGTCACCCCTTCGCGCCTTTGCTATCCTTGCTTGCGCATACCACTTCTCGTTCCAAACATCCTTCCTTGGCCCCCGCGGGCTTTCCCTCCAAGCGTTCTCGTCCATGTCGTGCTTTACCGATCGGGAGTACCTGACCACAAAACAGTATCGAGATGACACCAACCTCAACGCGCGCATCGCGCTGCACCGGCGGTTCAGTACCAACCCTTACCCCTGGTTTCGCTGGGTGTTCGATCAGTTCGACATCGCCGCACCGGCCCAGATCCTCGAGCTGGGTTGCGGTCCGGGGGACCTCTGGCTGGAAAATCGAGACCGTATAGCGCCGGATTGGCACGTCGTCCTTACCGATCTCTCACCCGGTATGTTGCATCGCGCTCGAACAAGACTCCGCGACATCCCTCATCCCTTTAGCTTTCGCCGCTGTGATGCCCAGAGCCTTCCTTTCCCTTCCGGCAGCTTCGACGCCGTCATCGCCAATCACATGCTCTACCATGTCCCCGACCGCAGCCGGGCTTTCGCCGAAATCACCCGTGTGCTCAAAGCCGACGGCTGCCTGTACGCAGCCTTAAACGGCGAAAACCACCTGCAGGAGCTGGCCGCCCTCATCCGGCGGGCTGCACCCGATCTGCCGATTCCCGTCAACGCCGTCCAGGCCTCGGGCATGACCCTGGAAGGGGCCCAAGACGAATTCCGCCACCGGTTCCGGCAGGTGACGTTGCGAGAATACCTGCCCAACGCGCTGAGAGTCACCGAGGTTGAGCCCCTCATTGCCTATATCCGTTCGATGGTGGCCGCGCCTTTTCTCACCGCAACACATCTGGACGCATTGCGGACGCTGATCGCACACGAGATCGCCGCGCATGGCGCCTTTCACATCACCAAATCCACCGGGCTGTACATCGCCTGTCGTCCGGTCTCACCTTCGGCTTGAAGCAGTTGCGGTCTCCGTCGTCTGCTGTCGCGCCGACCTCGACAT
>RFJM01000298.1 GCA_003694905.1 Caldilineae bacterium | reverse complement strand
TGACGCTGTCGGGCGGCACGGCGCAGGCCGAAGGCGACAGCGGCACGGTCAGCTACGTGTTCACGGCCACGCTGGACAACCCGGTGCAGGGGGGCTTCAGTATACCTTACCGAACCCGCAACGGCACGGCGCAAGTTGCCGATGCAGACTACATCGACAACGACAGCGTCTTCAACTTCCAGGGCATCGCCGGCGAGACCCATGCCTTCACCGTGCTGGCTAACGGCGATACAAAGGTCGAACAGGACGAGACCTTCTCCACTACGCTGGGGAACTTCTTCAATCTGGGCGCAGGCATCGACCCGGCAGACCTTGCTACTGCGGGTACGCCACAGACCGCAACCATCGAAAACGATGATGCCGTTGTGAACGCCGGCAATGACCGCACCCTGAACGAAGGTGATACCCTCAACCTGCAACCTGCAACCTTCTCCGATCCTGACAATCCCGATCCTCATACCGCCACCATCGCGTGGGGAGACGGTTCAGCCGTCGAAGCGGGCAGCGTTGCTCAGAGTGGCGACACGGGCACCGTCTCCGGCAGCCATGTGTATGCCGACAACGGTGTGTACACGGTGGAGGTCTGCGTGACCGGTGCCGTCAGCGGGCAGACCTGCGATACCCTGCAGGCTACGGTCAACAACGTGCCTCCGGCGGTAGACCCAGGCCCGGATCAGACAGGCTATGAAAGCAACGACATCAATATTCTGGCCACCTTCACCGATCCCGGCGTGCTCGACACCCATACCGCTACCATCGACTGGGGCGACGGAACCATCACGGACCCGGCCGCCCTCAGCGAACCCGCGGGAACTGCTGCCGGCACCGTTTCCGGAACCCATGCCTATGCCGCCGAGGGGACCTATACGGTCGAGATCTGCGTGCGCGACAATGACGGCGGTGTCAATTGCGCTCAGGCCACTGTAACGATTCATCCGGTGTGGCGTTTCCGCGGCGTCGTGGAAATGACGGCAGCAGGTTACTTGCACGCTACACGCATATCCGGTGTTCCCGTTGCCGGGGTGACGCTGAATCTGTACGGACGCAGTTTGGGGGAAGCAGCCCCGGGAACCTTGATCAAGAGTGTTGTCACCGGTCCCGACGGTTTCTACAATTTCTACATCGTCCATCCCTGGATCCGTGACGTCATGCGGCTGGAGATCATCCCGCCCAATGGCCTGACCCTGGCCGGCATCACCGCCACCGATGGGCAGGTGGTCGGTACGAATGCCATCGAGTGGACACGGCCACCCAGTGCCATCCATGTCACCAACTTCTTGCTGACCCAGGCTACACCCACGCCCACCGCTACTCCCACACCCACGCTTACACCGACCGCGACGCCGACACCCACGGCCACGTCCACACCGACCGCTACACCTACGGCTACAGCTACCCCGACAGCCACGCCAACGCCGACTCGTACGAGTACGCCGTCGCCTACACCCACGCCAAGCATCACCCCCACCGCCACAACGACGCCCACACCGACTTCCACACCCACTCCCGCTCCCGCCGGCGAACGCATCTTCCTGCCTATCTACCTGCGGCCATCGTGACGGCACTACGGGGCCTGGGAGAACCGAACGCTGTCGGTGCTTCCAGGCCCTCGCCCTGCATCGCCGCATGGGCTATCCACCCAAGCCTTTCCCACAGCGGTATGAGCGCAGAAAGCCGGTGACGGCGCCGAAGGCGAGGAGGGCAACGAAGTAGGCGTGTTCTGGCGCCAAGGCAGGGCCCGGCGCGCGAGGGCGTCGATGGTCACGGCCGGGGCACGCCATCGCCCCAGTTGTCCAATACCTGTCGCAGGATGGCCAGTTCGCCGATGTGATAGGCGTTGTGGTCCGCCACGAGCAGCACCTCGCGCAGGATGTTGTAGCCGGGCGCGTGGGGAAGATCGGCGTAGAGATCGGTGGTCGGGTCTTCGACGATCTCGACGAGAGCCTGCAAGTCGCGGCGCAGTGCGGCCAGGGTTTCCTGCCAGCGAGACTCATCCGCATGCTCGTCAGGTGCCGGCCAGTAGCCTTCAGGCCAGGGGGGAGAGCGGTGCTCGGGATTGCGAATGAATTCCAGAATGTCCCACTGGGCAATGCGGATGTGCTCGAGCAGGTGCCAGGGCGAGTAGGAGACGTTGGGCGGGCGGATGTTGTAGTGTTCGGACGGGAAGTCGGCCACTGCCTGGTCGAGGGTCATGTGAGCGCCTCCGCCCCGTAGCAGGAAGAGGAGTTGTTTGCGAACCCCGTCGTCAGCATTCACTTTCCGCTCTGCGGTATGAGTTCATCGGGGACGATGAAGAGTTCGAGTTCGGGATCGAGGTCGTCGCCATCCTCCAGGATCTGCTCCAATGGCATTTTGATGAAGGTGCCGTGGGCAACGACGGCAACGGTGCCGTCGGCGGTGAGGAGTTCACCTTCAGCCTTGAACAGGCGGCGGCGCTCGAGCACGACACGGCCGACTGCGGTCAACATCTCGCCCAGGGGAACGGGAGCCTTGTAGCGGATGGTGAGCTCGGCCGTGACACCCCAGGTCTTGGCATCGCCCCAGACGGCCCGGCCCAGGGTTTCATCCAGCATGGCCGCGACCACGCCGCCGTGCACGCGGCCGGGATAACCCTGATGGTTTTCGTGAGGCAGGAAGCGTCCCACACAGGTACGCTCATCGACCTGGTAGAAGTGGGCATGCAGGCCGGCAGGATTTTCCATGCCGCAGACGAAACACATGCGCGAGTTGTACTGCTTGTCTGCCGTGTGTTGGTTGACGTGTTGATAGGGCTTGGGCATGGGAGTTCGGTGGGGATGAGGGTTGTCAGGTCGTATGGTTGAGCCGGTCGAGGGCCAGGAGGATGGCGGCAGCGGTGCCCGATTCGCCCACCCAACCATCGAGCACGGCCCGGCGTATGTCCTCGGGTGACAGGAGCAACGGGCGCACGGTGGCCAGGTCGCCGGCGTCAGGTTGTGCTACCTGGCGGAGACCGGTGGCCAGGAAGTGGAAGCCCTGGCTCATGCCGCGATTGCCGTCATCGAAGAAGCTACCGAGGAAATGCCAGGATTCGGCGACATAGCCGGTCTCCTCCAAGAGTTCGCGGCGGGCACCCTCGATGGGTGTCTCGCCCTCATTGAGGAAGCCCGCAGGTAGCTTGAGCACCGTGCGGCCGGGGCCGTGCTTGTATTCCTCCACGGCAACAACCAGCCCGTCAGGACGCAGGCCGAAGACGGTGGCGTAGGGCGGCGCCTGCGCCACCAGAAAATCATCGACAATGCGGCCGTCGGGCAAACGCACGGTCTGTTCACACAGCCTCAGCCAGGGCGGACGCTCGACGAGAACGCGCTCGGCCAGGATCTGCCAGCGCTCCACGGCGTTGTCAAGAGAAGGTCGGTTTGTGGTCATGGCGCGTAGGGGGCGGTCGCAGGTAGGTTCAGAGGAGGGTGGAGGCGCGGTATTCGCCAAAGACCCGGCGCAAGACGCCGCAGATCTCGCCCAGGGTTACATAAGCCTGAACGGCTTCGACAAAAAGGGGCATGAGGGGCGCGTTGGGATCGCGCGCGGCCTGCTCGATCCGGTCCAACATTTCCGCGGCCTTTTGGGCATCGCGACGTCTGCGCACTTCCTGAACCCTGGCGATCTGTTCCTTTTGCACCCTCTCGTCGATGCGGAGCAAGTCTTCCAGGGGGGGCTCCTCCTGGCGGTAGCGGTTGACGCCGATGACGATTTGTTCCCCTGCCTCGATGGCCTTTTGGGTTTCGTAGGCCGCGTTCTGGATTTCGCGCTGGATGAAGCCCTCCTCCACGGCGCGCACGGCGCCGCCCATTTGCTCGATGCGGTCGATGTAGGCTTCGGCGCGGCGTTCGATCTCGTCGGTCAGGTATTCGATGTAGTAGGAACCGGCCAGAGGATCGACGGTGTCGGCCACCCCCGACTCGTAGGCCAGGATCTGTTGGGTGCGCAGGGCGATCTGGACGGCCTTTTCGCTGGGAAGGGCAAGGGCTTCGTCCATGGAGTTGGTGTGCAGGCTTTGGGTGCCGCCCAGGATCGCGGCCAGAGCCTGGACGGTTACGCGGACGATGTTGTTTTCGGGCTGTTGCGCGGTCAGGGTGGAGCCGCCGGTCTGGGTGTGGAAGCGCATGCT
>RFJM01000297.1 GCA_003694905.1 Caldilineae bacterium | reverse complement strand
TAAAGAGGAATGAGGATGAAATTCGCAGATCTGTTTGAAATATCAACCCCACCGACACCTGTTGAGGCCAAGACCGCGGCCAACCTGCTGGCCGAGCTTTCGGGCCACGACGTCTATCCCCAGTCCGTGACCCGGCAGGATGGCGTGTGCTACGCGCTGGGCCGGCAGGGTACCGACAAGCACCTGTTGATTCTGTTTCGCGGGGATGCCGCGCCCGCCGGCTTTCAAGGCGAGGGGCAAGGGGTCACCCGCGACGGGGTGGATGCCACGCTGCTGGTCTGCCCCATGGATCTGAGCAACGGGGCTGCCCTGAGGGCGACGTTGCCCTACACAAAGCCACGCCGGCTGGGGCTGGCAACTTCGGCCGGGTGCGGTGACCGGCTGGGGCTGGCTACGCCGGGTCACATCCAGGCCCTGCGCGGGAAGGGCATCGCCGCCATCCTCGCCCAGCAGTCGATGCGCGAGAATGCGCGCACCGGACGCACGCCCGAAGAGGTGGTGAATGACGCCGCCTGGGGGGTATTCCAGGAGGGCTGGCGTGAGGGCTACGGCGCGGACGCGGACCATCTGAAGACGCCCGAGCACATCGACCTCTGTGTCGCCGCAGGCTATACTTTCTTCACGATCGATCCGGGCGATCATGTCAACAACGAGGCGCATTCAGCTCCGCTCGAGCAGGTCCTACACCTGGTGGAGGATCTGCCCTGGCAGGAGCTGGAAAGCAGTCCGGCGGACATGCGCCGCCGTTATCTGGGACAGACGTTCGCACTGTCGGAGGACCTGACCATCGGCTTTACTGAGGAAACTCTGGCGCGGGCCGCGGGCAAGTACGGGCGCGCCATCGCCCACACCGTGCGCATGTACCGGCATCTGGCCTCGCGGTGCGATGACTTCGAGCTGGAGATGTCGGTGGATGAGACGGAGACGGTGACCTCGCCGGAAGAGCACTTTTTCATCGCTGCCGAGCTCAAACGGCTGGGCGTGAAGTGGGTGAGTCTGGCACCGCGATATGTGGGCAGGTTCGAAAAGGGGGTGGACTACATCGGCGACCCGGATGCGCTGGCGGCCAGTCTGGCCCGACATGCTGCTATTGCCCGTCATATGGGTCCCTACAAGCTCAGTATTCACTCCGGCTCGGACAAGTTCAGTGTGTATCCCATTTTCGCCGAGGTCACCCAGGGGCTGGTGCATCTGAAGACGGCCGGAACCAGTTATCTGGAGGCACTACGGGCCATCGCTCGCGTCCGACCGGAGCTGTTCCGCCGCTGCCTGGAGGTGGCCATCGCGCACTATCCTCGCGAGCGCGCCAGCTATCATGTCTCGGCAGAACTGGCCAGGGTACGCGACCCGCGCGTGATCGCCGATCCCGACCTGCCCGGCTGTCTCGACCAGTTCGATACGCGGCAGGTGCTCCATGTGGGCTACGGTGTGGTGCTCGATGCCTTTGGGACCGAGATCAAGCAGATCTTGCAGGAGCACGAGGAGGAGCACTACGCGGCGCTACGGGCGCATTTCGAGAAACACCTGCGGCCATTTGTGCGCTGACGGGCTCTCATTCGACGAGGGCTTCGGCCAGGGCTTGGGCCAGATGCACGGCGCGTCTGCCGGTCAGGTCCGCGATCTGGTGCCGGCACGACGCGCCGTTGGCCACGATCACGGCGTTGGGGAGTTCGTTGAGGGCGGGGAGCAAGCGGTCGCCAGCAATGGCAACGCTCAGCTCGTAGCGCTCGCGATCATAGCCGAAGGCGCCGGCCATACCGCAGCATCCTGCCTGGGTGCTGTGGACTCGCGCACCGGGTATGGCAGCCAGGGCCTGTAGCAGGGGCTCCTCGCCGACGAGGGCTTTCTGATAACAGTGGCCGTGCACAATGTAGTGTTGGCGGCGAGGAGCGAAGCGTGGGGGCTGTGCCGCGCCGTCGAGAAGCCGGAGGAAGTACTCGTCGAAAAGGAAGATGTTTTGGGCCACAGCCTCGGTACGGGGGCCGGGAAGCAGGTCGGGATAGTCGTCCCGGATGGTGAGCACGCAACTGGGTTCGAGCCCCAGCACGGGGATGCCCCGTTCGCTGTAGGGATGCAAGGCATCCACCAGGGAGCGGGCGCGTTCCCGGGCCTGGGGAATCAGCCCTTGTGACAAGAGCGGCCGGCCACAACAGCGCCGCGGCGTAAGGGCTACCCGGCAGCCCGCGGCTTTCAGCACTCGGCCCGCTGCCAGACCTTGTTCGGGTTCGTTGAATTCGGTGAAGGTGTCGGGAAAAAGGGCCACGGTCGGAGAGACCGGCAGGGGATCTTGCCAGAGGCGGGTGAAGGTCTGACGCCGGAAGGGAGGAAAGGAACGCCGAGGATGGATGTGCAGGAAGTCCTGAACAAGACGGCGGCTGAGGGGGAAGCGCAGAGCCGCGTTGGCCAGGGGCGCGAGGGGCCGCACGGCTGCCGAGACGCGATCGATATGCCCGAAGAGGAGGGCGGTGAGGGGAGGCGACTGGGTCTGGTACTTTTGGGCGTAAGCCTCGGCCTTGAGTTTGGCCATATCCACGCCCGAGGGACATTCGCTCTTACATGCTTTGCAGCCCAGGCAGAGCTCGAGGGCTTCGCCGAGGGCGGGGTCGGCCAGTCCGCCGGGGAGGGCGCCGGTGAGGGCGGCGCGCAAGAGGTTGGCGCGGCCGCGGG
>RFJM01000296.1 GCA_003694905.1 Caldilineae bacterium | reverse complement strand
GGCCCGCCGGCAGGAGGAGAACGTGAGTCTGATCAAGATCGTCGGCATCTGCGGCAGCGGCAAATCCACCCTGGCACGACGGCTGCAGGCGCTGGGCTACAACGCACGCCAGGTCTCGCAGGAGCATTCGGGTGTGCCCACGCTTTGGCGCCGGCGGCAGGAGCCCGATCTCCTGGTGTATCTGGATGTCAGTGACGAAGAGGCCCGGCGCCGCTACCCACATCTGAACCTGGATGCCCGCTACCTGGCCCGCGAGCGCCGACGCCTGGCCCATGCCCGTGCCCACGCCGACTGCTACATCCACACGGATGGGCTCACGCCCGAACAGGTGTTGGAGCGGGTTCTGCGCTGTCTACAGGCGAAAGAGTCACAAGAGCAAGACCCCTTCGTGCCGTAGCAACCACTCCTTGCGCCACAGGCCACCGCCATACCCCACCAGACTGCCGTCACTCCCCACCACGCGATGACAGGGGATGATGATGGGGATGGGATTGGCGCCGTTGGCCGCGCCCACCGCCCGTATCGCCGCGGGATTGCCCAGGGCCTCCGCCACCTGCCGATATGAGACCGTACGCCCATAGGGAATGGAGAGCAGATAATCCCACACCCGCTTCTGAAACGCGGTACCCTGCGGCGCCAGCGGCAGGTCGAACTCTCGCAACTCACCCGCGAAGTAGGCACCGAGCTGCGCCACCGCCCGCTGGATCAACTCACACACGTCTGTCTGTTTGCCCGGACTCTCGCAGAAGCGCACAGACACGATGGCGTCAGCGGTCCCCGCGACCTCGAGAAAGCCGATAGGGGATTCGTAGAAGGTACAGAACATGCCGCAGAGGATAGTCAGGGGGTTCAGGAGATGGGACCGGCAGTACGAGAGCCCGCACCATGCGGTTGCCGCTCTCAACGAAATCAACAAGAGGTGACGACGACAGGACCGCAAGACATACTTGGCGCGGCCCGCGGCCTCCGTTACAATGGTGCCGGAAGTATACCCCAGATTCCCCCAACCGAAAAACCACTCACCCTCACCCTCCATGCTCCACCAATTCGCCGAGAAAATCAAAGACAACGTCGCTCGCGTGGTCATCGGTAAAGACGAGATCACCGAGCTTGCCCTGATTGCCCTCCTCTGCGAAGGGCATATTCTCTTCGAGGACGTCCCCGGCATCGGCAAGACGACCCTGGCCAAAGCACTGGCCCGCTCGTTGGGCTGCACCTTCGCGCGGATTCAGTTTACGCCCGACCTTCTGCCCTCCGACGTGACCGGCATATCCTGGTACAACCAGAAAACGCAGGAGTTCGAGTTTCGGCCCGGCCCCATCATGGGCCAGATCATCCTGGCCGACGAGATCAACCGCGCCACCCCACGCACCCAGTCTGCCTTGCTCGAGGCCATGCAGGAACGGCAGATCACGGTGGATCGAGACACCTATCCTCTGCCCCGGCCCTTTCTGGTGCTGGCCACCCAGAACCCCATCGAACTGGAAGGCACCTTTCCTCTGCCCGAGGCGCAGATCGACCGCTTCCTTATCAAGACCTCGTTGGGCTATCCCACCGAGGCCGAGGAAAACAACATCCTGGAACGCTATGCCCGCCGGGATCCCCTGGTAGAACTGGAGCCCGTGGTGGGTCCGGACGACATCCTGGCCATGCAAGAACGGGTGCGGGCCGTGCACGTGGAAGAGGTGGTGCGCGCGTACATGGTACGTGTGGTGCGTGCCACTCGCGAGCATCCCGCCGTCGATTTGGGGGCCAGCCCTCGCGGTACCCTGGCCCTGTATCGCACCTCGCAGGCCCACGCGGCGCTGCGCGGTCGCGACTACGTTTTGCCCGACGATGTCAAGGCCATGACCCCCTACGTGCTCACGCATCGCATCCACATCAGTCCCCAAACCCGCCTGCGCGGGCGCACGCCCGAGGAAGTCATCGCCGAAGTGGTGGGCGAAGTGGAAACCCCGGTGTTCCAGTAGGCACCGCCATGTCCGACGAAATGCGCCGCATCCGCCGGCAAATGCGCGGCCCAGACGCCCACGAGGCCCGGGCCCGAATGCTCGCGCGGGGCCAAGAAAAGGCAGAGCGAGTACGTGGCAGCGTGGGGCAGCTCCCTGCCTATTTCGGCATCGGCAAACGCCGCGTCGTCCTCGAGGTCGAGGAACAGTTCAGCGAAGCCTGGTTTGCGATGGCCCTCGTGCTTACCTTCATCGGCCTCGTGTTCCACGTCGACGCCCTCCTCGTCATTGCTGCCATCTTGCTCACCATCGTTGCCCTCAGTTGGGTGTGGAACCGGCTGGCCCTCTTCGGGCTCGAATACCGGCGAAGTTTCTCGGTCCGGCGGGCTTTCGTGGGCGAGACCGTTGAGCTGGAGCTGAGCGTCGCCAACCGCAAGTTTCTGCCCCTGAGCTGGCTGCGCATCTCGGACACTTTTCCTCTGCAACTGCCCCTGGAGGAGCTCGAGATCTCCAAGCGGGGCGAT
Source organism: Caldilineae bacterium (assembly GCA_003694905.1). GTDB lineage: Bacteria > Chloroflexota > Anaerolineae > J102 > J102 > J102. The sequence continues at coordinate 2,728 of RFJM01000296.1, read as the reverse complement.
ACGAACCGCGGGGAGCTGAACACCTTCTGGTCACTGAAGTGGTATCAGCAATCCTCACGGGTCTATCACATCCGGGCCGCGCGGCGGGGCTTCTTCCACTACGGGCCCGTCAAGCTGGAGACGGGCGACATTTTCGGGCTTTTCCGCACCTCGCAACGCCGTGAGGAGGAGCAGGTGCTCATCGTCTATCCCCGCGTCGTCCCCCTGACCGGCCTGGGTCTGCCCGCCAAAGAACCCTTCGGTGACCTGCGCGCCCCTCGCTTCATGTTCGAAGATCCCATTCGCACGGTGGGCATCCGCGACTATCGCCCCGAGGATGACTTCCGACGGCTGCACTGGAAGGCAACTGCCCGGCGGCAGCAGCTACAAACGCGGGTGCTGGAGCCGGCGAGCTCCCACAACCTCATGGTCTGCCTCAACGTCGCCACGCTGGAGCAACCGTGGAAAGGCGTGATCCCGGAGTTGTTGGAGCAGGCCGTCAGCGTCGCGGCTTCCGTCAGCCTCTACAGCATCGAGCAACGCTGGCCTACGGGCCTGCTGGCCAACGGCGCCCTCCCCCGTTCCGACCAGCCCATCAAAATCTTGCCCGGCCGCTCGCCCGCGCAGATCACCGCTATCCTCGAGCTGCTGGCCGCGGTCACCCCCTTTGCCACTGCCCCCTTCGAACGCCTGCTGGCCGCGGAAAGCCCGCGCCTACCCTGGGGTAGCACGCTGGTGATCATCAGCCCCATCCTCACGCCTGCCCTCATCGCCACCCTTATCGACCTCAAGGCCACCGGCCGGCGCCTCGTGCTCCTGAGCCTGGACGATGCACCTCCTCCTGATAGCCTGGAAGGCATTCTCGTCTACAAGATACCGCGCGGCGAGATGACCGACCTGATTATCGGTCCTCCCATCCACTGGGAGCTTAGCCACCTAACCCCCGAACAGCAGCAGCGACTCACCATCCAACAGGTGGGACGGGGGCTCCGCCATCATCCCGGCCCCATCTGATTCCGTCATGCAATCCCTCCTGCGCGATCTCCGCTTCTGGCACGGCATTTCCTGGCGCCGCAACGCCCTTTTCCTGGCGCTGGCCGGCATGGAAATGTCCTGGTTGACGCTTGTCTTCATGAGTCTGGAGCCCCGCAGTTGGGGGGCCTCGCCTGTGCCCTACTTCGTTGCCCTCTTCGGGATCATGGTCGTGCTGATGATTGTGGCCCATTTTCTCTCCACCAGGCAGGTGGACTCCCCCCTTTTCGAGCTGATCGTGCTGGGCGTGATCGTGGTCATCGGCCTGGTGCTGGTGCGCCTGTATGTGTTCCGGGAAGGGACAGGACCCGGCCTGCATTGGTTGCGCGCCGCCTTTCTCCTGCCTGATGCCGAACGCCTGCAGACAATGCTGGTACTGGGAACGCTCGCCTATCTCTGGTGGCGAGGTGTGACCTTCCTGCAGCGCGAGGTTAGCTTCTTTGTCGTCGGCTACGATTTCCGCAAAGGGGTGCTCGCTCTGGTGGTGGGCAGTATCCTCTACAAGGTGCTGGCAGGCCATGAGGCCCCCGAGATGGTCTACGTCTTCTTCTTTTTCAGTCTTATGGCCGTGGCCCTGGGACGGGTGGAAGATAAGGCACGGGTACCGGGCGGCGAGAGTGCCTTCGGCAAGGAGTGGCTGGGCATTGTGGCCACCAGCAGCGCCCTGGTACTGGCGTTGTCGGCACTTGTCGGATTGCTGTGGCACCGGCCCACCTTTGCCTTCGTCGGACGCCTGCTGGCTCCTTCCGGTTCGGTGCTGGGCCGTTATGTCGAGGCGGTGGCGGTCTTCCTCCTCAGTCTGCTCGAGCCTCTGTTCCAGTGGCTCATCGCCTTCATCCGCGCCCGCGTGGGCGCCGAGTCTCCCCTGCTCACGCCGGCCGACAATCTCCCCAGCTCCCCCGACCTCTTCGGCGACGAAATGATCGTGGCGACAGGACCGCCCGCGTGGTTGCAAGTCCTCTTCAACTACGTCATTCCCGGTCTCCTGCTGGTGCTTGGTCTGGTCGTCCTCGTGCTGTGGCTGGAACGACGCCGCGGTCGGAAGGGCTCTCCCGCGACACAGGTGAGCCGGCGTGTGGCCGGGGTCGAGCGCGAAGGTCTCAGCGGGCTTGTCCGCAGGGGGATGGCGCAGCTGCGCGGCTGGGCAGGGCTGGTGGGACAATTCGGACTGGGGCGACGGTTCTACGCAGCCGTCTCAGTACGGTACATCTACGCCAATCTCCAGCGGCTGGCCGCCGAACGGGGCTACCCTCGCCACAAGTCCCAAACCCCCAACGATTTCCTCCCCACCCTGCGCAGGGCCTTTCCCGGCCAGGATGCCGCCCTGGAGCTGATCACCCGCGCTTACAACGCGGTGGAATACGGCAGCGCGCCCACCGATGCCGGCGAACTGGAGCGCATTCGTCGGGCCTGGCAGGCCGTGGAGCAAGCAGCCCGCTTTACGCAACCAGACCGCGAACCGAGAGGAAGGTGAGATGGCCGACCCGAAGGAGCGCTTGGAGCGGTTGCGCCGGGCGGGCCGACTGAAACGCCGCAAGCGCCCGCGCGCCGACGTGTCATCACAGGCGCCTTCTGCTTCCCTACCATCCGAGCCGCTCCGGCCGAGTGCTGTTGGCGACCTGCTGGCGCTGCCGGGCATGCAGGAAGCCGAGAACGAGCGCGGCCGGTACCTGGAGCGGACGCTTCGTTTCGAGCTGACGCACCGACAGGGGAAGGC
>RFJM01000295.1 GCA_003694905.1 Caldilineae bacterium | reverse complement strand
GTAGATCGATGTAGACCTTGAGGGTAGCCAGGGCATCGCGACCGGCGGCATAACAGTTCTTCGCCGGGAAGGAGGGGCGATAGCCCGTACTCGCCATGGCCAGCACCTCGGCTTTGGCCTCGGCCAGCAGATGGTCCTTGTTCATGACGATCCGGTCGCAGGGGGTGAGGAAACCCAGGTCGCGGGCCTCGACGGCACTGGTGGCCACCTTCGCCGTGGCAATTGTAAGCGACACCTCCTGCACATACTTGTGGATACCGGGGTGATCGATCCTGGCGGCGGGAGAGATCACGCGGCGTACCATTTCCTTGGTGCCGCCGCCCGCGGGGATGATCCCCAACCCTACTTCGGGCAGACCCATGTAGGTCTCGGCCGCGGCGACGATGCGATCGGCCGCCATGGCCACCTCTGCGCCGCCTCCCAGCGTCATGCCAAAGGGCGCGGCCACCACGGGCACACTCAGACCCGTGAGATGGCGCCGCAGATCCTGCAACTGCCGGCTCATCTCGTCGATCTTGTCCCATTGCTGCTGCTGTGCCGCCATCAGCATGACAAAGATGTTGGCCCCCGCCGAGAAGTGCTCGCCTTGATTGCCGATGACCAGTCCCGCGAATTCCTTCTCGGCTCGCGTGATGGCCTCCTGGAAGATGGCGAACATGTCGGGGTCGATGGCGTTCATCTCACGGCCCTTAGGCGTCTTGGCGTGGAACTCGAGCAGGGCGACGCCATCGCCAATATCCACCAGCGAGGCACTCTGGTTACTGGCGATGACCCGATCCTTTTTCTTCTTCCAGTCCTTGAGTAGGATGATCTTGGGGTCGGGCTTCACCGGCACGTAGCCTTCGCCGATGACCCAGCGCTGGGGCTTGCCCCGGTAGGTGCGGTAAAACGTCTTCGCTCCGGTTTGCAGCATTTCTTTGACCCACAGGGGAACTTGCAGGTCTTCCTGTTCCATGCGCCGAACCGTTTTCTCCACCCCCAACACATCCCACACCTCGAAGGGGCCGAGATCCCAGGTGAAGCCCCACTTCATGGCGTCATCCAGGGCCTTCACATCGTCGGTGACTTCGGGCATGATGGCGGCAGCATAGCGCAGGGTGCGAGAGATCACGTACCAGACGAACTCGCCGGCCCGGTCATCCGCAGCGACCATGCCGCGCAGGCGCTCGGGTAGGGGCCGGCCCAGCAGCGCACCCACGCTCTCATAGCGGGGTTTTTCCATGCGCTCATGTTCCAGCGTCTCCAGGTTCAGGGGCCAGTATTCTTTCTCCCCGTTCTCCCCCCGGACCTGCTTCGAGAACCCGATGCCGGTCTTGTTGCCAAGCCAGTTGCGCTCCAACATGGCCCGCATTACCCGCTCGATGGCCGGAGACTTGAGGATCTCCCGTTCGGGGTCGTGGGGAAGCAGATCGTAGAGATTGTTGGCCACATGGGTGAGCACGTCGATTCCCACCAGATCTGCCAGCCGGAAGGTGCCGGTCTTGGGACGCCCGATCAGGGGACCGGTCAGCAGGTCCACCTCGGGGATGCTGTAGCCGTTGCGGATGGCGTAGTCCATGGTATAGGCCGAGACGATGGAGCCAAGGCGGTTGCCGATAAAGTTCGGCGTATCGTTGGCCAGCACCACACCTTTGCCCAGCACGTTCTCGGCAAACCAGGTGATGTCCTCCACCACTTCGGGCAGGGTATCGGGGGTGGGAATCACCTCCAGCAGCTTCATGTAACGGGGAGGGTTGAAGAAGTGGGTGCCGAGGAAGTGGGCGCGGAAGTCGTCCCCGCGTCCCTGGGCGATGGCGTGGATGGGCAGACCGGAGGTGTTGCTGCTGACGATGCTACCCGGCTTGCGAACCCCTTCGATGCGTTCCATCAAGGCCTGTTTGACGTCCAGTCGCTCGACCACTGCTTCGATGATCCAGTCGGCTTCGCTCAACCACTCGAAGTGGTCTTCGGTGTTTCCCAATTTGATCAGTTTGGCCACATCCTGAGAAAAGAGCGCGGCCGGTTTGGCCTTTTTCATACGCTCGAACCCCTCGCGCACGATGCGATTACGCACTTCCGGGTCCTCCAGTGTCAACCCCTTAGCCTGCTCCTTTTCGGTCAATGACTGCGGTACAATGTCCAGCAGGAAGGTGGGTATGCCTGCATTGGCCAGATGTGCGGCAATGGCAGCGCCCATGGTGCCCGCTCCGATGACGGCTGCCCTGCGAATGTTTTGATGCATGTGTCTGTCTCCTTTGACCGTTGCTGACCGGGTGTGGGATGGAAAGACTATGCCTTGTAGATACCACAAATGCGGGCATTGTGGCAAATCGCATGACGCGGTGCGTAATGACAGGGCGTGCTAGGCGGTTGCGGGCGGGTAGCCCAAGCGCTCGGCGCGGGCGGCCGCCGCAAAGAAATCCCCCTGGCCGGGTGGGCCGGGGGGATTCGGAGTGTAGAGAGAGGGGGAAGTGTCAGCGCAGGAGCACCGGAAGGAAGAGCTGCACTTCGCCGGGCAGAGTAGCATCGGGATCCACGACGATCACCCCCTTGTTGAAAGGATCACTCGCATCGCTCAGGGTGTATCTGCCGGTCTCGCTCAGCGTGCGTGTGAAGCTCTCGCCCGGGCCGAGGAGGCCGCTGTCAAAACTGCTCGCGGCCGGAGTGCCGGCGCTGCCTGCCACCGAGTGTTCGATTACGTCCAGGTTCACCCAGCGGACCACAGTCCCCGGCGGCACGCTGAGCACGCTCGGATCAAAGCCGCCTTCACCGATCTCCACCACCACGTCGGGCGAGACCGGCACGGCCGGGTGGAGGGCCACGGCCAGGGCCACGGCGTCGCCTTCGGCCACGTCGATGTCATCGCTGGTGTAGGTCTGGTAGCCCGGCGCGCTGACCTGCACCCGATACACCCCGGCAGGTGGCACGAAGAGATAGCCTCCATCCGCGCCGGTGGTCAGGGGGTTCGTCTGGCCGCCCCCGCTGTCCCACGTGTCGTAGCCCGCGGCGCTACCCAGAGTGTCCGAAACCGGCAACTGCACCAGAAGGCGTACCGTGGCTCCGTCGATGGCCTGACCGGTGGCTGCATCGGTCACCTCTCCCTGACCCACGATCTGCATCTCGCCTTCCAGCACACTTTCCTCGCCGTTTTCTGCAACCACCAGGTTCAGCGGGAAACCGGCAGCAGCCGCCCTCACGCTCAGCGTACAGGTGAGACAACCACTCCAGCCCAGGGTCCCGTTGCCCAGGTCATCGAAGTAGCGGGAATCGAAGGGGGATTGCAGATCCAGGCGCAACGCTACGTTCTTGCGGCCCGCCGTCGTCTGGATGGTGAGGCTGAAGGGACGACCCGGCTGTACCGGCGGGAAGCGTACATAGCCTTGTCCCCAGTGGAGGGTGTCAGGGCGCAGCGAGCGGCGCCGCGCGGCCATCTCTGCCGTGGTTGCCGGGGATGCCTGGGAGCCGTAGCGCGCAGGGGTGTCGGAGCGCACCGACTGGGGGCGCATGTCCGTCCATACCATGGTCATGGGATCTACGGGTAGGCTGGAGTCCACCTTGAACTTTCTGGATTCGTGTTGTATGGCCATTTGTAACCAAGAAGGACTCGCCTGCTGCACCACACCGCCGGGGACCTGGTCGCTATACACGGCGCGCACCCGGTAGAGGCCGTCGATCTGGGCGGTGAGCTGGTGGCTCCATGTCCCGGTGGGGTCCACGGG
>RFJM01000294.1 GCA_003694905.1 Caldilineae bacterium | reverse complement strand
GGCCATATCCGCATCCGACGCCTGTTCACGGGAGGTGAACGTGACTAGCATCCTCGCTCTACCCGTCAACGACCGCTCATGGGATGTGAAATTCGAGGATGGCGACAAGGCCAGCATCAAGTTCGATCTCGAGAAGGGTAAGGTAGAGGTCTCGGCTCCAGATGCCACAGGCTTCTGGCAACAGCTTCAGGCTGCCGGCGGTCTCGAGGTCGGTGACGGGCAGTTCGTGGAATGGAAGCCCGCGAATGACAAGCTGGAACTCCAGGTACATGACGGCGTCATCAAGTTGAAAGGCCCGCTTCCGACTCTGGTGGTGACAGCCACCGACGAGGCTCAGAACAGCGTCGTCGTGACGGCAACCCCCTGAACGTACGGGGACTGAGAACCTCCTGATTCCTGTCCGAATGAGCGCTCGGCCATTCCCCGGCCGGGCGCTCGTTTTTTTCGGGTCCGTGCTTGCGACGGGGACCCCCGGGCCGGCCCTTTCAAACAGGAGCCGGATTACAGTATTCGGGGATAGTCGATGTGCACAGCGCCACGGATAGGAGTATAATAGAAACGTCACTGGCATAGAACACCTTGTCAGTCCTATACTGTCGTACCTGTCAGGGGCGCCGTTTTCAACCGTGCGGAACGGTTACCATGTCGTCGCGCAATCTTCGCCAATATGTAGAAGCGTTACGCCGCCACATGCTTCTGTCTATGGAAAGGAACGGGGAGGAGGCGCGTCGGATAGGGGAGGAGCTGGCGCAGGCAGGGCTCAATGCCACGGAGCTGCGACGGGTCTGGAGTCAGTCGCTGCAGGCAAGTGCATCAGAGTTACCGGCAGAGACGGCCGAAGTAGTGGTGGGGGTGGTGCAACGAGTGGTGGACACGTGGTTGTCGTATGCCGAAGCGAGAAGCGAACCGACAATGTCGTCGGCCCCGGCGGGTGGCGATGGGCAACCACCGGGAGGAAGTAGCGAACTTGAGGAACGCCTGGCCGAACTGGTAGCGCTCAACACACTTTCGCAGCGGGTGAGTTCCAGCCTCTCTCCGCAGGAGGTCGTTCGGGCGACTATCGAGGCCCTCACAGGGCCTCTGGCACCTGACCTGGCCCTGGTGTATTTGCGTCAGAGCGAACGGCTGCTGCTGGCCGCTTCAGGCCCCCCTAACACGCCTTATCTCTATCCGGAGATGCCGGAGCACCGGGTGGGCGAATGTCTGTGTGGGCTGGCCGCGAGCGAAGGCCGCCCGATCTACTCGGAGGACATCCATTGCGACCTGCGTTGTACCTGGGAGGAATGCAAACGAGCAGGCCTTCGTTCATTTGCTGCTCTCCCTCTCAGCGGCCGGGATGGCATCATCGGCGTGCTGGCCCTGGCTTCGGCCACGCGGCGCGACTTTAGCAAACAGCGCGACTTCTTGGAAACGGTGGCCGCTCAGGTGTCGATGGCCTTGCAAAACGCCTTGCTGCACGAAGAGATCCGAACCCATGCTCGAGAACTGGAGGATAAGGTGGCCAGGCGCACGGCTGAATTGCAGGGACTGGTAGATGCCATGGTTGGCCGCGAGGTTCGCATGGCAGAACTCAAGGATGCCATCCGCGCCCTGCGGAATCAATTGCTGGACGCAGGGCTCACCCCGATTGCCGACGATCCACTGGCACCATACATGGATAAAGCGGCCGAGTGATGCCCTATACACATGTCATGAGGAAGCCAATTGTGTAAGAAGACTCGCAGCAGTCCGTATTTCCTCACCTGCACGGAGAGAGCCGGTAGCCGTCTACAGCGTATGGGCGCGTGGGCGCTGATCCTGGCCGTGGTGATGGGGCTGGTGATAGCTGAGCACGCGCGCGTAGACGCGCAAACACCGCAAACGGACAGCGAATATGTCGTGGCCATCGACGCCGAATATGCGCCCTACGAATATGTGGATCCCTCTGGCACGGCGACGGGCTTCACCGTATCTCTGCTCACCGCCATCGGCCGGGATGCAGGCGTCCGCTTCCGTTTTGTACCCATGGCCTGGCCCGATGCGGTGGCCGGGCTGGCAGACGGTTCCGTGGACCTGGTTAACATGATCCAGACTCCGGAGAGGGCGGCGAAGTACGAGTTTTCCCGGCCCCACAGCCAGATCGCCCAGGCGATCTTCGTTGCCAGGGACAGCGACATCACCGGTCTGGACACGCTGGCCGGTCACACGGTAGCCCTTCAGGAGCACGATATCGCGCTGGAGAAGCTCGCTGCCCGAACGGATTTCGCCAGAGTGATAGTGCACAGCAAGGAGCAGGGGCTGCTGCTGTTGGATGCGGGCAGGGTGGACGCCTTTTTTGCTGCCGAGCAGGCCGGGCTGTGGCTTGTTCGAGAGTACCGTCTGAGGGACGTGCGCCTGGCGGAAACGGGGCTGTGGCCGCTGCCTTTCGGCTTTGCCGCGCGTAAGGGCAATACGGAGCTGATTGCCCTCCTGAATAGCCACCTGGACAGACTGAAGGCGTCCGGCGAGTACCAGGAACTCGTGCGGCGATGGTTTACACCACCACCTGTGGCCGAGAGCTGGTTTGCGCGCTATGAGGATCTGGCTCTCATATCCTTTGTTGGCCTTGTCGCGTTGGCGTTGCTCTTCCTGGCCTGGAACTTCGCCCTGCACCGCGCCGTGACACAGCGCACTGCCGAGCTGCACGCCAGCGAGGCCAGATACCGCAACTTCTACGAAAACGTGCACGACGTGATCTACCGTACCGACAACAAAGGCGTGATCACCGACATCAGTCCCTCGGTGGAGACCAGGGCGGGCTATCGACGGGAAGAGGTCATTGGTCGTCCGGTCTTGGACTTCTTCGTCGATCCCGAAGAATATGCCCGGCTGGATGCCGCAATGCTCCAGGAGGGAGTGGTCAACGATATGGAGATCCGCCTGCGGGCCAGAGACGGTCGCGTGATTTTCACGTCCATCACTGCCAGGCTCGTCTACGACGACAGCGGACGGCCCATTGCCACCGAAGGCGTATTGCGGGACATCACAGAACGTAAGCAGGCGGAGCAGGCGCTACGGGACACAAACGAACTGCTTGAGATCGTGTTTTCCAACACTCATTTGATGCTGGCCTATCTCGACCGCGATTTCAATTTCGTTCGCGTCAATCGCGCCTATGCCGAAGCAGACGAGCGTACTCCTGATTTCTTCCCAGGCAAGAACCATTTCGATCTGTACCCCAACCCCGAAAACGAGGCGATCTTCCGGAGAGTAGTGGAGACGGGGGAGCCCTACTTTGCCTATGCCAAGCCTTTCGAGTATGCGGAACACCCTGAGCGCGGGGTGACGTATTGGGACTGGAGTCTGGTTCCCGTCAAGGACTCGAGCGGGCAGGTGACCCACCTCATTCTTAGCGTGCTCAACGTCAGCGAGCGGGTAAAGGCATTGCAGGCCTTGCGCGAGAGCGAGATGCGGTATCGGGTATTGGCCGAGGCCGCGCCGGACATGGTGTTTGTGATCGGCGCGGAGGGTAGCATACGCTATGTGAATTCGCGCGCGGCGGCGCTCTTAGGCCTTCCTGCCGAGGAGGCACGAGGACATGCTGTGGAAGACTTCTTCCCGCCCGATGTCGCAGCCCGGTACCGCCGCTCGCTGGGGAAGGTGTTCCGGAGTGGCGAGCCGTTGGCGGTCGAGTCTCCATCACGCATCCACGGGCGGAGTCTGTGGCTGCACACCCATCTGGTACCGCTGTGGGACGAAGACGGCAAAGTCAAAGAGGCCAGGGGAGCGGCGCCCGATGTCACCCAACGGAAGCAGATGGAAAGTGCTCTGG
>RFJM01000293.1 GCA_003694905.1 Caldilineae bacterium | reverse complement strand
TGCTGTCCATGGCCGGCTCCTGCTCTCGACGAACGGCGGCCATACTTTCTGGAACGGTAACAACCCTTTCACGACCGGCAGCTCCCTGGATGTGTACATCGATAAAGTCAATGCGTACACCGGTTCGAACATTGATCCCAACGTGGGCGTGGACGGGATCATCGAGTTGCGGCCCTACCCGCTGCCCAGGGACGTGATCCCGCAGGTGGCGCGCCTGAGCGAGGTTGAGCTGGACCGGGCACTGTACGCTGCCGGCCTGGCCTTTGTTCGAAATCACCCGGGAGAGTGGCTGCGGCTCTTGCTGACCAAGATCAAAAGCTTCTGGTGGTTTCGCCCCAACCTGGGGCGCTCCAGCCCCCTCCCGGGCGAGCAGAGCCCTTACTACGATCCCCGCTGGATTGCGCCATATCGGGCCGTCTACGTGATGGTCCTGGCGCTGTGCCTGGTTGGACTCGTGCTCTCGCTGCGGGCATGGCGAACGCTGGCGCTGTTCTATCTGCTGTTTGGCTACCTGACGGCGGTGTATACGGTGTACAATGTCATCACCCGGTATCGCTGGGAGATCGAGCCGTTCCTCCTGATGTTTGGCATCATGGGCCTGGCCGGCCTGGCCCAGGAGGTCGGGGAGTGATGATCGCCGGCTATCTGCGCCGGCACGCGTGGGAAGCCCTGGGGATCGCCCTGACGCTGGTGTGCCTGTGGCTGGCCGTGCGAGGTGCGCGACTATCCGACGTTCTCGCAGTGTTGGCTGGAGCCAACGCGGGACTCATCTTCGTGGCAGCGGTCATCACCGCCCTGGCTTACGGGGCGACAGCACTGCGATGGCGGTTGTTGTTCAGCCCCCGCCACGCGCCACCTCTGCGGCCCTTGCTGGCGGGTCTGCTGCTGGCACAACTGGCCAACACCCTCCTGCCGGCAAAACTGGGCCCGGTAGTCCGCGCCGTGTACGTCGGTGAGGTAGAGGGGATCAGCAAACCCTTCGTGTTGGGGACCGTCCTTGCCGAGAAAGTGTGGGAAGGGCTGGCATTGCTGGCGGTCTCCGCGCTGGCGGTGTTCCTGGTGCCGTGGCCAGACTGGCTGGACGGCCCGGTCAGCGTACTGGGAGGGGCGTCACTGGTCCTGTTCCTGATGATCTGGTTCATGGGCCGGCGCGAGTCAGTCCTGAAGGCCCTGGCCAGCCGGCTTCCCCGGATTGCAGGATCAGCGGTGGAGAGGTGGTCCCGGTCATTCCTGGACGGCCTGGATGTCTGGCAGTTGTCAGGCGCCGGCCTGAAACTTGCCGGCTGGTCGGTGTTGATCTGGGCCATGATCGCGAGCCTGAGCTACGTGCTTCTACGCGCTCTCAAGGTCCAGGCACCGGGTGTGGCGGTTCTGCTCCTGCTGGTGGCTCTCCAGGCCGGCGCACGTGTGCCGTCGGCGCCGGCGCATGTGGGCGTCTTTCACTACCTGATTATCGCCTCGCTGGGGCTGTTTGGCGTGCCGCAAAGCGCAGCTCTCGGTTACGCGCTGATTTTGCACGCCCTCATTTTTCTGCTGCCGGCGGCTGTGGGCGCGTGCGTGCTGCTGGGGATGCCTCGCGCCGGTCGAGCCAGGCTTCGCACTGAATTGCCATCGGCTGAGTGGTTGGCTTTGAGATAGCGGATGAGATGGGAGAAGTGGCGTCACACGTTGAAGGCTCGCTATCCCAGAACTGTATTCCCCACGGCCAGAAGCCTGTTGATTCGCCGTTCCCTGGAGCGGCTCGATCTCAGCAGATTCACTTCCGTGCTGGTGGTGGGGGCCGGCAAAGACCCTTACCGCCGGCTGTTTGGGACTCCCCGTCGCTACATCACACTGGACATTGTCGATCGACCGGGATACATCGACGTCATAGCAGACGCTCACGCGATTCCGTTTGCCGATGCCACCTTCGACTGCGTCTTTGCGGCGGAGGTGGTCGAGCATCTCTCCAACCCGCTGCGGTTCTCCGCCGAAGCACATCGGGTCCTCGTGGCCGGCGGGCAACTGATCCTGACGGTGCCGTTCCTGTTTCACATGCACGACGATCCTCGTGACTACTGGCGCTTCACCGCGGACGGCTTACGAGAGTTGTTGAAGAACTTCGAGACGGTCGATGTGATTTCGCAGGGGAACCGGCTGCATGTGCTCTCGGACCTGATCACTTCGGCCTTTGGGCCTGTGCCATTCCTCCTGCCATTGCGCGGGTTGAATCATCTCCTCCGGTTGTCTCTGGGGGGCGATTTGAAAGACTCGAACAGCAGTGCCCCGAGCGGGTTTCTCGTCTTTGCGAGAAAGCATTGACCCCGGGCCGACACATCGGGCATCGGCAGTGCGCTTGCGGGTGGTGGAAGTTACTGAAGCGACGATTGCCGGCGTCAAACAGCATGTGCTCTCGTTGGTCGGGGGGCTGGATCGGGAGCGATTCGACATAACCGTAGCCTGTCCGCCCGTTCGTCAGCGGCCGTTTGGGGATACCTCCTTTGCTGACGAGGTGCGGTCGCTCGGTGTAGACATCGCCTTCATTGAGATGCGACGAGCTGTACATCTGCCACGTGACCTGGCGGCCGTCTACGAGTTGCGCCGGCTCTTCCTCCGCACAGGTGCGCAACTGGTGCACGCTCACAGCACGAAGGCCGGGCTGCTGGCCCGGCCGGCGGCTCGACTGGCCGGCGTCCCTGTGGTGATCTACAGTCCGCATGCCTTCGCCTTCGCCGGCGCTTCGAACGCGTTGGAGCGTGTGCTGATGATCGGTGCTGAGCGGTGGCTGGCTCGCTGGACCGATGTCCTGATCTGCGTCTCTGAAGGCGAGCGCGACCAGGCATTGCGGGCCGGCGTGGCACCCCCCGAAAAGCTGGTCGTTGTTCGCAACGGCATCGCGCTGGA
>RFJM01000292.1 GCA_003694905.1 Caldilineae bacterium | reverse complement strand
GTGACATAGGGCAGCGAGAGGACCTGTGTGACCTCCGCCTGGCGGTCTTTCAGACCGGCGTAGCCGATGCCGTCCGCCCGAATGCCCAGGCGTTCGGCCAGCCCTTCCACGAGCTCGCGCGTGGTCTGTCCGGTGCGGGTGACACACACAAAGAGATGATCACCCGCGCCGCTGGGCTCATACAGAGGCACCTCTTCCACGCGAAAATGCTCCGGTTCGACCTTGATGGTGCCGCCGATGCCGGGCAGTTCCGGCGTGATGTAGGGAAGCTGGGACAGGGACATGGCCTGAATATCAGAGCGGTAGAAGCAGGTGTCAGATGGCGGGCGGTGGATCGGGTCGATCAGGCCTCGCGACGGTGCTCGCCCTCGCGGGCATGCCGGATACCGGCGTCGCCGGGCCGCACCAGTTCCAGCGCGTGGAGCAAGACGGGACGAATGACATCGAACTGCTCGCGCACAGCTTTGGGGCTGCCCGAGAGATTGATAATCAGTGTGCGGCCGCGCACGCCCGCGACCCCGCGTGAGAGCATGGCATGGGGGGTGGTGTTCAGCCCGGCGGCACGGATGGCCTCGGCGATGCCGGGTGCCTGCCGCTCGATGACATCCAGGGTGGCTTCCGGCGTTACGTCGCGCGGGGCCAGGCCGGTGCCTCCCGTGGTCAGGATCAGCGCCAGGTCGTCGTCATCGGCCCAGCTCTTCAGACGCCGGGCGATGGCGCCCCGATCGTCAGCCACCACGCCCAGCCTCACTTCCGCATCCGGTATGAGGCCGTGGATCAACTCCAACAATAGGGGACCGCTACGGTCCTCGCTCTCGCCACGGGCCGCACTGTCGCTGACGGTGAGAATGCCGATGCGATTGCTCATGGGATGCTCCGAGCATTACCTCCTTGCAACTGGGGCGGGTCTTCACGCAAGCTGGGCCTCCGGTAAAGGGCGATGATGGCGTTGTGCAGCCAGCGCAGGCCCGGCAGGGTCGTGGCCCGGCTGTAGAGCAACCCCAGCGCATAGGTGAAGGAGGTGAAGTAGAGATAGTCGAAGGTCTGATCCACGGTGGCGAGCAGCTCCCGCTGCAGCCCGGCCCGGACCAGCATGTCATCGAGCCGGCGAGGTGTGTTGCAGCGATAATAGGTGGGAAAAACGTCGTCGCCTTCGACCCCCAGTGGGCTCTTGAAAGCACGGTGGACGGCATGTGGAAGAAGCCGAGAGGCCAGAATGGTGGGGCTCAAGAGGTCGGGGGTCTTGACCAGAAGCGTACCGCCCGGTTTCAGCAGGCGCGAAAACTCATGGAAGGTCGTCTGCGGCGCAGGCAGGTGCTCCACGACGTTGTAGCACAGGATCAGATCCACCGAGGCCGAAGGCAACGGGATGTGGGCCAGATCCGCCACCACAGGATGGATGATGGGGTTGGCACTGGCCGCGTGCTTGGCGAGCTGGTCGGGCAAATCGATGTCGATGCCGATGAGGAAGCCGATGCGGTCTACGTATTGTTTCAGGATCCAGGTGCCGACTCCTGAACCGGCGTCCAATACCGTCGCGCCCGGATGCAGGTTCTCTCGCAGCGCGCGATGCATGACACCAAAGATGCGCTCGTCCACATCCGGGTACCATTTCTGCTTCAGGCGGTCGCGGTGGGCAAAACTGAGAGGCATGATGATTCGCTGGGGGATGGTACCACAGCCGCAAGGCGGGGTGAAAGTTCAGACATCCTCGTAGAAAAACACCCCATCGCCGGGGATGGGGTGTTGGTCGGGTCGGGCAATCGAGAGGGTCATTCTTCCTGGTAGTTCTGGCCCCAGTCGAAGGGATAGCGAACACCCATGTCGATAGCCGCGCCGTAGACGGCCTGAGCCACAGGAGTCGTTTCGCCCGGCCGGTAGACGACGACGACAAAGAGTTTGCCTCTCGCTTTCTTTCTGGACACGGCATACTCGATGCGGGCGCCACCCTTATTGTCGGTCGTCACCGTATCCTTGCTAACCAGCTGGAAGTTGACCCGGCCGTTGACGGTGATGGTACTGCGGTAGCGGGCAAGAATGAGTTCTTCACCGGGTTGGAAGCCCGTGACGCTGGCTATAACTCCCGCGCCCGGCTTGGCTCTCCGCGGTTGAATAACCAGATGGGGGTTGCTGGGGGCCACGACCGTGAAGGAACCGTTGTAGGTCTCCTTGCCCGCCTTGACCCGCACGGTGTACTCGCCCAGGGGATCGTTGTTCAGGGCGTAGAAATAGGCGTCGGCGAACCCTCGCTTGTTGGCAGTCCTCGGCGCCAGTTCGATGTCGGCACCACGGGGCGGTGAGATGGTAATGGCGAAACGGGTGCCTGACTTGAAGCCCTGCATGACTATATAGGTGAAGGTCCCCTGCGGCAACGTAGGGGGCAGGATACACACGACCGGTTGATCTCGCTCTGCGCCGGGGCAGGTTGGAGGCTCGGAGGTATCCTCGCTGAGGCTGTAGATGGGCGGCGGCACTTCCGCGACGGCCGCTGTGGGCTGGGC
>RFJM01000291.1 GCA_003694905.1 Caldilineae bacterium | reverse complement strand
GGCGTCTTGCCCTTGCTCAGCCACCAGTTGGGGCTGAGGGGCACGGGCTTGCCGGTGCGCGGGCAGGCCACCGTGCGCGCCCAGAGGTAGGCGAAGATGTTCTCGCCCTTGGCTTTGGGGAAGAAGGGGGCCAAACGCTCCCGCACCCGATCGGCCCACACCTGCCCCCAGCGGCGGATTTCGGCGGCCAGGGCCGGGCCGTAGCGGGCGGGGTAGTCCAAAGTGGCGGCCAGCACCACCGCGGCCACGGGGTTGAGTTCGTTGGCCAGGGCCTCCAGGCCAAAGCGGATGGCCTCGAGGGGGATGGAGCCGCCCCCGGCGAAGGGGTCGAGCACGGTCAGGTCCTCCCGCCCCCAGGCCAGGCGGAACAGGCGGCGCAGGGTGGCCAGCATCTCGGGGGTGGGGTTGGCGGTGAAGGCGCGGGGGTAGCCGTAGGGGTTGGCCCCCAGATGTTTGCCCGTGCGCTTGGCTTCTTCCAGTCGGCGGCGGGTCGCGGCCGGGTCGCCGAAGATGCCCAGCAGGCGCAGGAACCAGGCGTGGTACGCCTCGCGGGTGGGGAAGGCCTCCCGCAGGGCGGGGTCGTCGCCCCGGGCGATGGCCTCATAGGCGGGGAGCAGGGAGGCCAGCACCGCCGCGCGGGAGACGGTCAGCGGCCGCCGCGCCCACCAGACATGCAGAAAGTAGAGGGGCGGCAAGGCGCTGCTCGCGCCGCGTTCACGCAGGCTTTCCGCGCCGAGTTGTTCGATGGGCAGGTAGTCGGCGAGCAGGGGGGTGAAGGGCATGGGAGCCTCCTGGAGTGACGAGTTGCAGGTTAGGTTCGATTAGGGGGTGACGACCTTTTGCCCGTTTTGCACCGCCTGGATCAGTTCTTCTACGGCGTGGAGCAAGCGGCGAAAAGAACGGCTGTGCGCCTGGGCTTGGGCCAAATCCATGCGAGCCGCCAGCGACGCCTGATCGCTCGTTGGAGTGTAGTCGTCTTGAAAATAGCGTTGGATTTCGCCTTTAGCATCGCGCTTACTCTCAGGGGGGTGAGGATAGGCTTTCGCTTTCTCTTCGCCCCACAGCGAAGACGCAGCGGCCAAAAACCAGGCCTCGAACTCGCGCACGGCAAAGACGACCGCGATGGGCTTGGGCGGCGAAAGAGCCCGCAGGTCTTGCACCAATGCCTGGGCCTCAATAGCGGCGCAGCCATCGTCCAGATCCAGTAAAACCAGAGCGGCCTCTTCCTGGCGGTGCTTCAGGTAAGCCACCATACGCTGCATCTTCCTGCGGAAAGCATTTAGATCGCCCACCTTGGCGGCCGTCACATTCCAATCATAAGCCGCCAACCGTTCATGCAATATACGGCGCACTAACACCGTCGCCCCGCCCCCTTTGCCCGTTTTGGGGTCGGGCCGCTCACCTTCGCCTTCGACCCACAGCCAGAGTTCAGGCATGTTCCCCCTCCTCTCGCTGCAAGCCTTCCATAACCAACAACTCAGCCGGGGTGAACAGACGCTCGCGAATGGCTTCTCGCTGGTGCTCGGCCATGATCCCAACTTTGGTTACGCCGTTCACCATCTCCACGATGCGAAAGACTTCAGGTGGAAACTCCGATAAGAGCTCAGGGCTGTGTGTGGTGACCAGGATCTGGCTATCTCGGCTGGCCAGTTGCATGGCATCCCGCAGTGCAGCCAGCGCGCCGGGGTGAATGTTGAGTTCCGGCTCTTCAATGCCGATGAGCGTGCGGGGTGGTTGCTGAAAGAGAGCGGTAAACAAAGCCAGCAGGCGCAACGTGCCATCGGATTCCTGAGCCAGGTCGAAGGCGGCTCGCCGGGGTTTGCCTCGTTGCTCTCCAGAGGTAGAGGTCTGATGGTGAATTTGGGCCACCAGATAACTGCCCACCTGTTTCACCGAGATCTCTTCCACCCCTGGTACTGCAACCCCCAAGAATTTCGCGATCCGCTGGTAACTTTCTTTGTGCTCCCGGCGCAACGCCCGCAAGGTGCTGGTCAGGTTGCCACCTTCGTCGTCCAAAGGGTATGGGTTGGTGGGCTTCGCCGGCTCACGGAAAGCATTAGGATAAAGATTGTAAAAACCCATGCTCCGGAGCGCGTCCCAAACCTCGGTAAAACTGGGGATCCCCAACAAAAGGGCCGCCTTGGGAAGGAAAAGTTCGTTCGTGGGCACTTCCCGAAGGGTTTGGCGAAAGATTTCAACCGCCTCCCCCTGAATTTCCTTGGCCAATTCCATCATGCCAGGATGGGGTTCAGGGTATTGTTCCCATTGCCCGTCTCGTATTTCGTAGGCGAGGGTGTGCTGGTGATCAACGACTTCACAACGCTCCCGTTTAACCCGGAACTCTCCCTTTCGCTCACTGCCCAGGGTAAAGGTGTAAGAGGCCTGCCAATCCGGCCTCTGCAATCTTACTTCCAGTGTGACATCATAAGGCCGCCCTTTGGGAGACCAACGGCGGATGGCGCTCATACCGCCACGGCGATCCACAGCCTGCTGAAGGCGGGTGGTGACGGCGTCTCGAATGAAGCGCAAAGCATCCAGGATGTTGCTTTTCCCAGACGCGTTTGGCCCCACGAAGATGACCAGGGGGCCTAATTCCACCGTAACATCGGCCAGGCTACGAAAATTGAGCGCTTTGAGCCGGGTTATCATGACTCGAGAGTGTTCAGACATCTTTGCCTCCGTCATCGGGGCCATGTAGGACGGGCTTCAAGCCCGTCCTACTGCTCTCTGGCCAACAGGATGCGCAGGGCGCGGCGGGCGCGTTGGGCCTGAGGGCCCAGGCTGCACTTGCTGAACCAGTAGTAGGCTTCCTCGTCGCTCATGCGGGCCACGCCGCCCACGATGGCGTCCACCCGGTCCACACGACGCAGGGGCTGCACGGCCAGGATGAGCAGGGCCAG
>RFJM01000290.1 GCA_003694905.1 Caldilineae bacterium | reverse complement strand
TACTCATGAGGGGGAATCCATGACCCTTGCTCAAAAGCTGAAAGCCCTGCGGGGCAAGATGAGTTTGCGCCGGCTGGCAGACGAGCTCGGTGTGCACTACTCCTATCTGTCCCGCCTGGAAAGCGGAGACCTGACCTCTGCCTCTGAGGAGTTCCTGGACCGCCTGGCAGCTTACTTTGAGTTGCCGGAAGAGGAGCAGCGGGCTCTCTATCTGGCCGCCGGCAAAGTGCCGCCTGAGGTGCTCTTCCTGGTCCAGCGGGACCCTGAGCGTGCTCTGGCAGCCCTGCGCGCCGCCTTTGCAGATGATCTGGCAGCTCACGTGCAAGAGATCGCCCGCCGGCTGGTGGCCATCGGTTTCTCCGAGGCAGCCGCGGACGCCTACGTGTGCATCCTTCGGGCCGGCCACCTGCACGAAAAGGAGCTGCGGGATGTCCCCTACGAGGCCTTGCAGGAGCTGATCCTGCGCCGCCTGGTCTTCTACGAGCGACAGAACTCGGGGCGCGTCTACTTCGTCCTGGATCCTGCCACGGCTTTCCGCACCCTGTGGGATGAGGTTCTATGGCAGGCGGCAGTGTCGGAGGAGGATCTGTTGAAGCTCCCTCGTGAGGAGGCGGCCCATCTTCTGGCAGTTCGCAACACCTGCCGGGAGCTGGCCCAGATGGCCGGGGCGCTGTATAGCTTCCGACGCCCCCTGGCCGCCGGCCAGATCCGCATCGCCCAGGACGCCGAAGAGCTGGCCCTGATGCTCGCGGAGACTATCGCCCGGGCAGAGAAAGAGGTGGTGGCCCTCTCCCGCTCTCCCCGCCTTCCCCAGGTGGCCCCCATCTGGGAGACCCTCACAGATCGCATGGCCGCCGGCGTCAGCTACCGGCGCATCTGCGATCTGGATGAAATCGTAGAGCACGGGCTGCACATCAAGCGCCGCGACATGGAAGAGGCGGGGGTGCAGCTCCGCGTGCTGGAGGCCGAGGTGATCAGTCGCAAGTTCTACCTGATCGATGACCGCTACGGCGTCATCTTCTGGCCGGGCAAGGCGGGCAATGGCTTCGCCCTGGCCGGCCAGGTGGTGGAGAACGCCTGGCTGGCCCGCAAGTACCGGCGGGAGTTCGAAGTCGCCTGGGAGGAGGCCATCCCCGGCGAGCTGGTGGTGGACGTCCTGGCAGAGGCCGCGGCGGACTTGCTGGAGGAGGCCGGTCGGGTCCTGGGGCCGCAAGGCCGGGCGTGGTTGCAGAAAATCGTGGATTGGGGGATCTTCGCCCGCTTCCCGGATATGCCGGAGGAGGAGCGCCGGCGCGTCGAAGAGGCGGCCCTGACTGCCGGCCTGGTAAAGAGGCAGGCGGATGCCCTGATTCCCCGTTATGGCTTGACCATGGCCGACATCCGCCGCCGGCACGTGGCGCAGCGTGTACTCGTGATGGCGCTTGGATAGAGAAAGCCGCATGCAGAGGTGTAATGAGAAGGAGTGAAACCGGTGTTGCGAACTCAGGACCTGGTGAAGGCCGGGCTGTACGACAGCGAAGAAGCCGTCATCCAGGACGGTTTACGTTACCTGCTTCAGGCACGCCCAGAGCTAAGGCTAGAGCTGGCTGTCTATCGGTATCGGACTGAGGATATCTCTTTGGGTAAGGCAGCGAACCTGGCCGGGGTCAGCTTTGAACAGATGAAGGAGATCCTGCAAAGCCGCGGCGTCCAGCTTCGCCTTGGGCCGAAGACCCAGGAGGAAGCTCTGGAGGAAGTAGCTACCTTGCGGAGACATCTACATGGCCAGGGTGATCAATAATACCGTCCTCTCGAACGTAAGCCTGGTTGGCCGCCTGGACATCCTGCGCGATCTGTTCGGCAAAGTGTACGTTACTCACGAGGTGCGGGAGGAAGTGTTGCGGGGCATTGAGGAGGGTTACGCTTTCCTGGAAAGGGCTGAGGTGGAGATAAAAATCGGGGAAGACGCCTGGCTGGAGTTAGTGGGATTTGACAGCCCGGAGGAAGAGCAAAGCTTTCGTGAGTATGCTCGCACGCTAGGATATGGCGAGGCTTCCTGTCTGGCCTTGGCCAAGCACCGTGGCTGGCTGGTATTGACGGATGATCAGGAGGCTCGAAGGGTGCTTCAGCGAGAAGGGCTGGAAGTTACTGGGACGTTGGGTGTTTTGCGGCTAGCCGTGGAAAACGGACTGCTCACGTTAGAAGAAGGCAATGCGCTGTTGCAAGAGATGGTTCGTGGGGGTTACCACTCACCATACGAGGATCTGGGGGATGTCAGCTAACTGCTTTCCCGAGTTGGGACCAGAAAGAATGTTCGTTGAAGCCCGGCTCGACGTCCTGCTAGCCGCCCATCAGCGGCGTCTGCTGGAAGATCATCTGCGCCGGCGGCTGGAGAAGCAGTCCCCCAAGGCGGGGCTGTCCATCGTCTACGACATCACCCACGCCTGCAACCTGCGCTGCCTGGGCTGCTGCGTGAGTGCCCAATACTTCCGCCCGGGTCGCGACCACCCTGCTGCGCTCCTCAAGCCTTCGACGGCCCAGGTGCTGAAGGTGTTGCAGAAGATTCGGGACTATCTGGATGCCCACCCCGACACCCCCTTCTTTCTGAACTTCGGCGGGGGTGAGATCTTCATGCGGCCCGACATGTTCGAGCTTCTGGAGGAGGCCAGCCACCTCTTCGGGCCAGATAGCGTGGGCTTCGACACCAACGGCACGCTGATCACCGCCGAAGAGGTGGCGCGCGTCGCTCCCCAGGTGAGCTATATCGGCATCAGCCTGGACGGCCTGGCCGACTACCACAACCGCTGGCGCGGCCCTTCCAGCATCCCGTTGCCCGTGAACGGATCGAGAGACCCGGCTGATTCGTTTCAACATACGGTGGCATTCATCCGCCGTGCGCTGGAAATTCCCGAGGTCGCGGACAGGCTGGAGGTGACCACGGTAGTCACCCGGCACAATCTCGACCAGATCCCGGACCTGATGCGCTTCCTGAAGCGCATCGGCGTCCGCAAGTACAGCATCCACCGTACCATGCTGGTGGGCCGCTTCGCGGATCCCTCTCTCGTGCCTGATGGGCCGGCCTACCTGCGGTTGTTCGTCGCCGTCCTGGAGGCCAACCAGGAGCTGGGGCTGGATGTCCACCTGCACCATTCGCTGGAATCCATCTACGCCACCCTGCTCCTGGGCCACGACACCTACGCTGCCGACAAGCTGGGCTACCCGGACCGTCGCTCATCTCTGGGGATTGGCCCCACAGGCGAGGTTTACTTCGACCCCTGGTGCATGGTGCCGCCGTGGACCATGCTCTCGGGTGGGTCCCTGTTGGATGACGGGGTCACGCTGGGGGATATTATCCATCAGAACGGCGGGGGGATGCTGGAGATGGCGCGCGCCTACTGCAGCCGGCACGTCCGCTGTCTGGGCTGCCCCCAGCCCTGCTCGGGCGGCTCGCGCATCGCTGCCGCTGCCGACTACCTGGCGCGCAATGGCGGCCTGTCCCCCAATCGGGTGACGGAGAACCATCTATTGGCCGGCCTGGCCCAGGTGGATCCGGCCTGCCCGCTGTATTGGAGCGGAGCAGTTACGTAGATGAAACAAACATGGAGGTGAGACCAATGGCATCTGCAATCATAGAAGCGATCTATAAGGATGGGGTTTTGAAACCATTGCAAACTCTGGAGCTTCCCGACAATGCCCATGTCCGGATACAAATTATCCCTGCCCCCGATGAAGAGGCTTTAGCAGAAGAAAGTCGCTTCAAGCAGCGGCTCGTGGAGCTTGGCTTGTTGCGAGAGGTCAGAGCGCCTTGGGGTGTGTCAGAAAGCGATCGGACGCCCATCCAGGTTAAGGGCAAGCCTCTATCACAAACGATCATCGAGGAGCGGCGCTAAGTGGCGGCCTACTACTTCGACACCAGCGCTCTGGTCAAACGGTATGCACAGGAAGTTGGAACTGCCTGGGTGATGAGTGTCACTGACCCGGCCGCTGGTCATGACATCTACATCGTACGCATCACCGGCCCGGAGATGGTCGCTTAGTTGACATAAGAGGTGATCCATGACTACCCTGATCGAAACGCGCTGTAAGTCCTTTATCAACCGGCTGAACGAGAACCTGTTCACCATCCGGACTTATTCCATCCGGCTCAGCGGCAACCCGTACGCCGGCTGCCAGTTCGATTGTGCCTACTGCTACGCGCCGTACGTGTACCGGTTCAACCGCAACGCCACGCCGGAGGAGTTCGGCAGCAAGGTCTTCGCGCGGGTGAACGCTCCCCAGGTCCTGGAGCGGGAGCTGGAGCGGGGCCTGAGCAGTGGCCGGCTCCAGCGAGAGTACGTGGACCTGGGCACGGTCACCGACGCCTATCAGCCGGCTGAGGCCCGCTATGGCATCACCCGCCGCTGCCTGGAGGTCTTCCTGCGCCACGAGTTCCCCGTCACTGTGCTCACCAAATCCACCCTGGTGCTGCGGGACCTGGACCTGTGGCAGGCGCTGGCGGAGAAAGGGCTGGGGGTGGTGGGGTTCACCCTTACCCGACCGACCACGGTCCCGGCCGACGTCAAGAACCTGCTGGAGCCCTACTCCCCGGGCACGGGCCAGCTTCTGGACGCGATACGCACCGTGGTCGAGGCCGGCATCCCCACCTTCGTCTTTGTGGATCCGGTGGTGCCCTTCCTGACGGCCGAGCCGGCGCTGGTGCAGCAGCTCCTGGCCGAGATCGCTGCCACCGGCAACCGCAAGGTCTTCTTCGGTGTGCTGAAGCTGAGCCCCCTGACCTGGTCGCTGTTCCGCCGGCGCCTGCAAGAGGCGCAGGCACCCGACCTGGTGTCGCGCTTCGAGGAGTTGTACATCCGCCGGGGGGTGAAGGAGTTCGGGCGCTCCTGGGTGCCGCCCTACGAGTACCGGGAGGCGCTGTACCGCCTGGCCCGGGACACCTGTCGGGAGCTGGGGATCGGTTTCTCCTGTGAGGGGAACTTCTTCCACCTGTGGCTGGACGACTGGGCCGAGGTGGAAGATCCCTATCGCCATCCCAGCGGCTACAATTTGTGGCGGGCAGTGCGGGCGCGGCGGGGCGAGCCTGTGGCCCTCGCCGAGGTGCGAGCGCGCATCGCCGATCGTTTCCCGGTGGTGAGTGACCAGTACTTTGACACCCTGGAGAGCCTGTGGGAAGCCGGCAAGCTCTTCGAGGAGGTCCAGGGGGTCGAGTTCTGGCGGGACGACGGCCGCTGCGGCTACGTGTACACCGACGGGGTATCGGAGCGGCGCTCTGAGATGTCCGCCCCTGTCCCTTCGACTCCGCTCAGGACAGGCCCTTCGCTCCGCTCAGAGCAGGCTCCGACGGAGGGGGAAGAGGATCTGCCTGCCGACGAGGAGCGCGTGCCGGCGGTGGCGGTGTGAGGCAACGATGCGGCGCGCTGAGATTCGCCCTGGACCCGTCCCCTGGGCCAGGGCAGGCATCGAGCCGAAACCCCGAGAGCCTGCCCCGAGTGCAGCGAAGGGGCAGCGAGGGGGCACCGAAGAACCTGCCAGGTCGCGACGCCCGGCTCTGACCTATGCCTTGCTCATCTTCCTCTCCTGTTTTCTGGAGCTGGGACTTGTGGTGGACGCCATCGTCCGGGACCGTCCGCTGGGGGGCACGTTCGCTCCACTCGGTGTAGGTACATTCGCTTCGCTCAGTGCAGGGCTGGGCGTCCTGCTCCTGGCGTTCCACGTTGCCACTCTGCTTGCCCATCTGCTGACCGTTCCCCGGCTAGCGTCATCGGGAAGCCTGGCACTGGGCGCATTGCTCCTGCTGGCCCACCCGGGCGGCGTGGTCGGCGCGGGGGCGGGGGTTTTCCTGGCCCGGTTCGGCCTTCAGCATCTGCGTAACGACCTGAAGGCTTGTCTCTTCGACAAGCCTTCGGGCCGAGGGCTCAGGGCAAGCCTTCGGGCCGAGGCCCTTCAGGCCGAGGGCTCTGAGCCCGGTCGAAGGGCCCAGACCCGGCCCGACGTCCGATACAAGGCGCTGCCGCGCCTGGCCGGCTTCGCCCTGGCCTTCCTGTACTCTCCGCCGGCCTTTGCCGCTCTGAGCGCTGTGACCCTCGCGGCCTATCTGCGGACGCTCATCTCTGAGAGCAGGGGAGCAGGGGAGCTGGGGAGCATGGGTGCAGGGGAGCAGAGGAGCGGAGGTGAGTGCTCCTCTGCCCCTCCGCTCCTCTACTCCCTTGCTCCTCGGCTCCCCAGACGTATTTACCTGGTCATGGCGGCGCACAGCGCCCACTACTTCGCTTTCGGCTACGGGGTGCCGATTCTCTTTGCCAGATGGTACGGTTTTCCTGCCGCCACTCTGGGCCTGATCTATGCTGCCGGCTGGATCGGGTACTACCTGGTCAGTCAGTGGCTGTCCCCATCGCCCCGTGCGATGGCGTGGGGCCACCTGACCAGCGCCCTGGCGATCCTGATCCTGGCCGCCTCGCTGACGCCCGGGCTGGCCCCTTCGACAAGCCCGGCGCTGGCTCTGCTGGCCTGGACGGTCACAGGTTTCGGTGGGGGGACCATCTTTATGCTCGCGCGCCTGCGGAGTGCCAACCCCTATGACCCCGCCACCATGGAGCTGTGGGACAACGGCGCGAACATAGTCGGGGTGCTGCTCTTTCTGTGGGCCTGGGGGCAAGGTGCGCCGGCGCTGGGCTTCCTGGCTGCGGCAGCCCTGGCCCTGGCGGCCGCCTGGCTATCTGCCGGCCTCGCCGGCGTTTGGTTCGTTGGGTGGGAAGGCCGGAGAGTGGCGGAGTAGAGGAGCGAGGGGACAAGGTGACAAAGTGACAAGGGGAGAGGAGGTCTTGCCATGTCGAACGCGATTCGTGAGCTGATCGCCGTACTGCGGACGTGGATAACCGGCGATGGAGAGCTGACCGGCCTGCTGGCGGCGTGGTGGGCCGTGGTCAGTGGCAAAGTGAGACCAACAGACCGGGTGCGGCCGGCGGAGGGGAGGAGCTGACCAATGGGCTTGAAGCGAGTCGGTCTGCTGGTGGCTCTGGCAGCACTGCTGGTCAACGCGCCGCGGCTCATGCTGATCTACCTGCGGGTGGACGGTCTGGCACTGCCGGCACAGATCGAGGGGGCCATGCTGGCACTAACCGGCATTGCCACCGGCATTGTGCTGACGGGGGGCGGCATGTATATCGCGCATGTGCTGGCCCGGCCAGCCGGCACGGGTGGCTTTGCCCGCGCTCTGCTGGGGCTGTGCTGGGTGCTGTTGCTGGCTTTCGCCGTGGTGCTCGTCTCGCCGGCGCTGGTGGCAGGGATCCGCGCCACGGACATGGCCGGCGTGCTCACAACGACGCGCTGGCAGTGGGTCTGGGCGGTGACAGCGGTGGCCGCTGTGGAGATCCTGGCCGCTGGCGCCATGGTGGCCCATGCTCTGGCCGGCGAGCCGGCGCAGGCGCGAGGCAGGCCGCGTGCGAGCGGGCCGGGTGCGCTGGGATTGCTGGCTGATGCGGCAGCCCGACGACTGGCAGCCAGTATCGAGCCACAGCCTGGCAGAGGTGCGCCCGCTTCCCCAACCGCACCTCTGCCGGCACAAGCGGACCCGGAGCTGGCTGGCATGCCGGTGCAGAGCAACGGCACTGCCGGCACTGTGCCATGCCCGCAAGCTGATCTGGGCTGCGACTACGTTGGCACGCAAGCCGGCGTCAATGCTCACCAGCGCTTCTGCGAGTACCGGCGGAACGGCCAACGCGCCAAGCCACTGCCGACGGGGGGGCGGGGTCGATGAACTGGCACTTTCTTCCGGGGGCGAGTTCGTATAGCCATAGGC
>RFJM01000289.1 GCA_003694905.1 Caldilineae bacterium | reverse complement strand
GGGTGGAGGTGATTGCCGGGGGGAGGGAGGTGGTTGCATGCGTCCCGCTACCGGTCACGAGGACAGCCAGAACAAGCAACAGAGTGGCGTAAAGTCGGGAGTTCATGGCGGCTCCTGGGCCTCACGGGTGGCGCAGTACAAGCGGCAGATAGGTGCGGCGACTCCTGGTACGGGGCAGGGCAGCCAGGACAGAGCCAAACCGATCGCCGTCCTCGGCCGTGCCTGGCAAACCACTGCTACCCTGGTACCAGAACTGGTTGCCGGTGGCCGTAAGGCCGGATTCCGCGCCATAGAGGACATTCACGGCGCCGGCCGTCCGTATCGTGTTGATGGTTTCGTCTGGAATACCAATGGCCAGGTCAGCATAGCCATTGCCGTCGAAATCACCGGCGGCCAGGGCATAGCCATAATGTTGACCGGCCTCCTCCGTTCCCAAGATGCCGCTGAGGCCCTGTCGCCACAACTGATTCCCCGCATCGGTGAGACCCCCGGCCGAACCGTACAGGATCTGCACAATGCCGGTATCCGGATCATTCCAGCCCTCGTACGGCACGCCCACGGCCAGGTCGTCGTAGCCATCGCCGTCGAAATCCGCGGCGGCCAAGGCATAGCCAAAGCGGTCATGTTTTTCGCAGAGGCTCCCCACAGTGCCAACATCCTGATGCCAGTAGTCGCTGCCAGAGCCGGTGATGCCGTCCTTTGAGCCATACAGCACGTTCACCGCGCCGCACCACGTAATACTGCCTACGTCCTCCCAAGGCACACCTATGGCCAGGTCGTCGTAGCCATCGCCGTCGAAATCACCGACGGTCAGGACCTGCCCGAATCTATCGCCTTCATCGGCCGTATCGGCGATGCCTGAGCGGTCCTGGTGCCAGAAATCGCCAAAGATGCCTTTGTCGATGCGTCTGCGGAGACCGCTGTGGCTTCCATAGTAGATCTGCACAGCGCCCGCGTCCGTCACGCTTCCCACGTCTTCAAGGGGGATGCCGACGGCCAGGTCATCGTAACCGTCGTTGTCAAAGTCGCCGGCAGCCAGGCTGAGGCCATACCTATCGTCGGCCTCGACCCCTTCCGCCTGGCTCCACACCGTGCCTGCCGCGGTGAGTCCTTCGGCCGAGCCATACAGGACCATCATGGCGCCGGCATCTACCGTAAAGCCGCTCTCTTCACTGCCGATGTCCTCACCGGGGATACCCACTGCCAGATCGTCGTAGCCGTCGCCGTTGAAATCGCCGGCAGCCAGGGCATTGCCAAAGTAATCCTCTGGCTGGGCCACGTCGCCCATGCCCGGCTCGTTCTGGTTCCAATACTGGTTCCCGGCCACGTCAAGACCGTCGCGGCCGGCGCTGTAGATGACGTTCACCGCGCCGGCATCAGTAACACGGTCCACATCCTCGAGGGGCACGCCCACGGCCAGGTCAAAGTAGCCGTCGCCGTCAAAGTCGCCCACGGCCAGGGCAACGCCGAACCAGTCACGTGGTTCGGCGTTGCTGCCGTCAAGATAGTTCTGATGCCAAATCTCGGCGCCTGAGCCGTAGAGCCCGGCCCCCGTGCCGTAGATGACGCTCACACTCCCCGCCCATGTGGCATCTGCTATGCGGTCGGAGGGGGCTCCGATGACGAGGTCGGCGTAGCCATCGCCGTCGAAATCGGCCAGTCCCGGCCTGGCAGCAGGGCCGGCAAGCCCCAAGGCCAGCAGCCCAAGCACTATGCCCAATATCAACGTTTGCCTTTTCATGTTGCCTCCTCGTGACTTGGTTTCTGCGTCCTCGCTATTTCATGATCGCCGGCAGGTAGATGCGCCTGCCAGCGTGAACCACGGCCATCAACGGCTCCGTGCCGCGGGCGTCATAGAGAACGTAAGCGGCGATCTTGTAGGCGCCGAGACCTTGCGGCGGGACGGTCCAGTTGACGCTGATCGGCGCGCTGGCACCCGGCGCCACCGGCCCCACCCCCTGCTCGAACGTGGCGATGGTGTCATGACTCGCGTAGGACAGCACCTGGATGGTAGCCGTGCCGCTGATCGGCACCGTGCCGGTGTTGCGGAAGTCGAATGCGATGTCCAAAGCGTCGCCGGGCAGGAACTCGATGGGCGTCACCCGCAGATTCTCCGCCTCGGCCGAGACGGTGCCCAGTTGGACGGTCGTCATGGTGCTGTCCAGCAGATTGCCGTTCGGGTCGCGCACTTCCACCTCGAGCAAGTAGGTTCCGGGGGCAAAGCCGTCGGTTTCCCAGCGGACCGGGAAGTGGGCCAGCCCTTGCATGCCTGTCAGCGTTTGCAGCAACAGTCCCTGGGCCTGACTGCCGGGCGTCTCAGGCCGAACGGACGCGCTGACCACGGCGTCCACCGGCGGGCCGCTGTTTTCCAGCCACAGGATGGCGGCGGTCTCTTCTCCCTGCCCGTAGCCCAGCGGGCTTTGCCCGACCAGTGCGATCTCCACCGGGGAGACCGTGTAGCTCACCTGGAAGGTGTATTCCTTGTAGAAGCGCGCCTGTAGGATCGATGCATTGTAGATGAACGGGTAGATGTGGATGCGCAGTGTGCTCGTGCCGTCGGGGTTTTCCACCACTTCCCAATCGAACTGCTCGGTGGGCCACCAGGCGGTGGTTTCCGCCGTCTGATGGCCGGCCGGTGCGTCCGCGTCACTCGCCTCGATGCCGGCGAAGAGGGTCAGCCCCTGGGCCGTCGCCGGTGCGGAGCGATAGACCAACGTGACATCCTGAACGCGGTAACCAACGGGCAAGGGCACTTCATGCACAAAGGTGGGCAGGAAGGGGCGGCCCGGCTCCGATAGAGATCCGCCGCCGGGGATGCTGACATGGTGATAGCCATCGTACTGATCGACGATGTAGTCGGGCACGGTCACAGTGATGG
>RFJM01000288.1 GCA_003694905.1 Caldilineae bacterium | reverse complement strand
GACCGAGCCGGTGGAGGGAGCCACCATAGACGATTTCGATGGCGAGGTGGTGGCCGAGTATCTGGAAAAACGGCGGGCACGCCAGCCGCGCGCCTTTGTGGGCTCGACCGAATCTCTCTTGCGGCAGATCGGCGCGCTCACGCAGGAAGGGAAGGCAACGGTGGTTGGGATTCTCCTCTTCGGCAAGGAGCCGCAGGCCTACCTGCCCCAGTGCGGACTCACATTCGTCAAGTTCGCGGGGAGCGATCGCCGCGGGGAGAAAGGCCAGATCGGCTACGGGCGCCGCGAAGATGTAAGCGGCCCCCTGGCGCGCATCATCGAGCGAGCCTGGCAGGTGGTCTGGGAGGAGATGGACAAGCAGGCGGTGGTAAAAGGTCTGGTGCGAGAGGAAGAGACCGAGTATCCGGCCGTGGCGGTGCGCGAAGCACTGGTCAATGCCGTGGCCCATAGGGACTATCGTATCACCGGCCGTCGCATCGAAGTGCTGATGTTTTCCGACCGGCTGGAGATCACGTCGCCCGGCGGCCTGCCCGGCTACATCACCGTGCAGAACATTGTGGACGAGCATTACAGTCGCAACCCACGCATCGTTAACGGTCTGATGCAGTGGGGGTATATCGAAGAGCTGGGACTGGGTATCGACAAGATGATCGAAGCCATGGTGGCCAACGGCCATCCGCCGCCCGATTTCAAGGCCACGCCCCACACCTTCACCGTGACCCTGCGCAAGGGCCGCGAAGTAGGGCAGCCGGGCTTTACCCCGCAGTGGGAGCACAGCATGAACGAGCGGCAGATGATGGCGCTGCAATACGTCCAGAGCCACGGCCGTATCACCAATCGGGAGTATCGCCAGCTGTGCCCCCATGTCAGTGCCGAGACGCTGCGCCTGGACCTGGTCGATCTGGTTGACAAAGGTATTCTGCTCAAGGTCGGGGAAAAGAAGGGTACCTACTATATCCTCAAGCGGCGCACGTAGGGGCAGACGTGTTCCCGGCGAGTAAGAGCGATGGAGACCGCGCTTGGCGCGGCTGTTATCGAGCGGGGGTGGTGGTAGCGGCTTTCAACGATTTCGCACAAGATGGTAGTCTCCCCCACAAGTGTTGTTAGCGGCAGGCCGTCGCATTTTTCCACCGCAGAGGTCGCAGAGAGTGCGGAGAGGAGCGAGAAACCACAGGAAACCTCTGCGAACTCAGCGTTCTCGGCGGTGAAACCAACAGCAACACCCAAGAGGGGGACTAGCGCACAAGATGATCACAATCATAGTCCGAGGCGCGAGAAAAGGCTACACTCGACTCGAGACCCCCCTACCATCCACACATTCGACTTTGAGGTTATCTTTGCCCATGAACATCACAGGAAGTCGGCCTATTGACCGCAAGGAGAGGTTGCTCATCCCCAGGGAGCCGGTGCCCAAACAGAGTCCCGAAGAGCGGGTCCATAATTTCCATGAGGTCTACTTGGGGTATGACGAGGAATCGGTAGTGGTCGAGGCAACGCGCTGCCTGCAGTGCCCCGCACCTCAACCCTGTACCCTTGCCTGCCCCATGCACAACGATATCCCCCGCGCGCTCTGGCACGTTTCTCAGGGCGAGTTCTTCGAGGCCTACCAGGTTTTCCGCGAGACATCGACGCTGTCGGAGGTGTGCGGCCGGGTCTGCCCGCAGGAGAGGCTATGTCAGGGATCGTGTGTCGTCGGTGCCCATGGTGGCGATCCGGTCTATATCGGCAAGATCGAGGCCTTTGTGGCGGATTACGCGCGCAAGAACGGCCTGCTCAGGCTGGAACCCGCCGCCCGCACCGGCCGTACGGTAGCGATAGTGGGCTCGGGGCCGGCAGGTCTGCATGCGGCCGAGGTGCTGGCCCTGCGCGGGCATAGCGTCGACGTCTACGAGGCCTGGCCCAAGCCCGGCGGCCTCCTCTACTACGGTATCCCCTGCTTCAAGCTGGAGAAAGACAAGGTTGTGGCGCTGGTGGAGCGCATCGAAAAGCTGGGTGTGCGTTTCATCTGCAATACCCGCATCAATGCGCCGGGTCAACCCAGCGTCGATGATTTGCTCGCCCAATATGATGCCGTGCTTCTGGCCATCGGTTCCGGCGTGCCCGCCACGATGGGTATCGAGGGTGAGGACTTGCCCGGTGTTTGGAAATCTATCGACTTTCTGGTAGCAACCAATCTGCCCAAGTCCGATCTGCCGCCCGGCATGCCTGTACCCGAAGTGAAAGGCAAGCATGTAGTGGTCGTAGGCGGCGGTGATACGGGCAGCGACTGTGTCCGCTCGGCCGTGCGTTGCGGTGCTGCCAGCGTGACCCTGAGCTACCGTCGTACCGAAGCGGAGATGCCCGGCCGGGCCGAAGACAGGCAGTTTGCCCGCGAAGAAGGCATCAAATACGAATTTCTCACCCAGCCCGTGCGCTTTATCCCCGGCGAGGATGGTCATGTCGCTCAGATCGAGATGAGGCGTATGAAGCTCGGCGAGCCCGATGCCTCCGGCCGCCGTCGGCCCGTACCCATCGAGGGCTCCGAGTTCATCATCAATGCCGATCTCGTCGTGTTGGCCCTGGGGTTCTGGCCGGACGACAGGTTCGTCAAGGGAGTGCCGGATCTCGAAACCAAAAAGTGGGGCGAGATCATCGTTGACCCGGATACCGGCAAGACTTCCCGCGTGGGGCTGTGGGCCGCGGGTGATGCCGTCAACGGTGCGGATCTGGTGGTCACGGCGATGGCAGGCGCCCGCCGCGCCGCTCTCAACATTGACGCCTATCTCAAGGTACTGACCGAGGTCTACCGCGCCATGGGCATCGAAGGTTCGACAAGCGACGAGAAAGCACCGGTTGCCGCATAGCCGGGCCGGAGAGAACAGGTCTAGGTCTGCTCGGGCAGGATGCAGGCGACTGCATTCTGCCTTTTTTGGTGGCTATTCGCTGCGTGTCCCCGGCGTGATGTAGCGTACCTGTAGATAGGGTTTCACCTGCTCGCCCACATTCTCCTTGAGCAGATTGCCCGACACGTGCATGAGGGTGTCCTGGAAGTCTCGGTCGATCCCCATGCTCGCCAGACATGGATAGTGGTGGTGTAGCATGCCTGCCTGCTGTTCTGCCTCGTCCACGTGCAGGCCCACCAACCCCTGGGCCGCGAAGCGAGCGCACCCGCACACAGCATCTCGAATCACCACTGCTTCTCGAATGATGCCCGTGTCGGGGTCGATGCGCAAGTGCAGGTCGGGTTGGCCGAAGTGGCGCGCAAATTCGCGGATGAGGGCATCTTCGTAGGGCACGAATTTCCGCCGTGTCAGGGTGTAGTGCGTTTCGGTGAGAGAGCAAAGGGGCTTGGGTGTGACGCAGGTGACACCCATGTCCTGCAGCCAGCCGCGTAGCTGGCGTGCCAGCCCCCTCGGCAGCCAGGCTTCATTGTCGATGGCCGCGATCACGGCACGCGCACCGGTCATCCTGGCGACATCCGGCAACAATTCGGCCACGCCTTTGTGTTCCGCCACCGAAAGCAGCAGATCGGCCGCCGGCAGAGAGGGAGGCAAGTAGTCTTCGGGATAGTCGATGACCGGCGGCAGCACGGCCGGAGCCTCCCAGATTTCGAT
>RFJM01000287.1 GCA_003694905.1 Caldilineae bacterium | reverse complement strand
GGGTAACCAAGGGGCCAATGTGAATGCGGTTCTCTTCCAGACGGATCTCATCCAGTCCTTCTACCCGCGAGATGTCGATGATCGTGCGAGGAGGTTTTGCCCCATGTTCCAGCTCCACCATCACATCCGTCCCTCCCGCCAGCAGGCGTGTCGGTCCGGCATGGCTTTGCTCGGCCAGGGCTTCCAGGGCTTCTTCAAGCGTTGACGGCTGGATATAATACTGTGAGCACAACATAGGGCGTCAGCTGAGATACTTCGGCTAAAGGGGATGAGCGCCTATCAGAACCCGTAGAAAGAGTCCTCCTGATTGAGATCGCGTTCTTTGAAGTCGAGCAGGCGGGCAGCGTCCTCCAGGCTATCTGCCTCGCCCGACTCCACCATATCGCGCAGCACCTTCCACTCTTCTTCTTTCAAAAGACCGGAAGCGAGACGGGCCTCCCATGTGCGGGGAGGCTCATGAACCGGGTGGGTCACAGGCTTTCTTACCTCCATGAAGATGGGGAGCACGCTGCTCCCCTCCGCCCCATTGTAGCCTACCCTATCGCGCCAGGCAAGCCCTGGCACATGAGACCCCGTTCAAAGGGTATTCGACCACGCCTACATCAGCCGGGTACGGCGTGGCCCATGATGTATGTTTCCAGCTGGCCCAGCATGAACTCCTGATCGGAAATCACGGCCTTGACCACATCTCCGATGGACACCAACCCCACCAAGTCCTCTCCCTCCACCACGGGCAGATGTCGCAGGCGCTTCTCCGTCATTAGGGCCATGCATTGATGGATCGTCTGTTCGGGATGCACCACGAGAATCCGCCTGGTCATTACCTCCTTCACCGGCGTCTGCGTCGGTTGCTTTCCCGCCAGGCCAACTCTGCGCGCAAAGTCTCGCTCCGAGAAGATGCCGCAGATCCCCTCTTCATCCATGACTAACACGGCACCGATGTTCTTCTCTGCCATGAGAGACAGGGCCTCGTATACCGTAGCGTTGGGCGGGACCGACCACACCCGATGACCTTTGCTTGCCAGCAACTGGCGAACAGTCGTAACCATTGCGATGTACTCTCCTTGGGTATGTTGCGAGGATTCACAAGGCGCGACGATGCGGCTAATTGTACCCTGCACGCGGTTATTGGCCAAGCAAGCAAGTGGGCAACGGGCATAGCGGGGCAAAAATCCGCCGTCTGCCTACTCCTCCATGACCTGGCCCGATTCCCAAATCCCCTCGGTCAATGTGATCACCGAGAAACAACTACGACAGCGGGCCTCATCCGCGGCCGTGCGCCGCGCGTAGTGACCGCAATTCGGGCAGGTGATGGCCACGCGCTGTACCGCCTGGCGTACCAGAAGATTCAGCACCTCCTGACGACTCGACAGGCCCATATCCTCCTTGAGAATGTCGATCATCTCCTGCTCGTCGTCCGAGAGCTGGAACTGGTTGGGAGCAAGCTCGATCATTTGCATACCTCGTCTGAACGTGCGCCATTGCACTCGGCAGGGTCGTTACCGCTATTTTAGCCATAAAGTCCCGGTTTGGGGTATGATCTAGCTCAGTCTACCGCCTCTGGTTTTTCCCACACACGCAGACACCCATCCTGCGATGGAGCAGATACCCTCATGACACGAGAATATGTTGACGGAGCCACGGCCATCGCCCGCGCTGCCCTGCGCTCCGGATGTGATTTCTTTGCCGGCTATCCCATCAGTCCGGCGACCCCCATCCTCCTCCACATGCTGCGTGAATTGCCCAAGGTGGGGGGTGTAGGCATAGAAGCCGAGGATGAAATCGGTGCCATCAGCATGTGCATTGGTGCTGCTGTGGCGGGTGCCCGCCCCATGACGGCTACTTCCGGCCCCGGCATATCCCTCTATTCCGAGAACATCGGCCTGGCCATCATGGGCGAGACCCCGCTGGTGATCGTGGACGTGATGCGTATGGGCCCCGCGACGGGTGGGGCTACTACCACCGCGCAGGGCGACGTCCAATTCATTCGTTGGGGCACCAGCGGTGGCTACCCCATCATTGCTCTTTCCCCCTCGTCGGTGGGCGAATGTTACCTACTTACTCAACGCGCCTTTGACCTGGCCGAGCGCTTGCGCACTCCCGTCTTCTTGCTGACAGACAAGGACATGGTGATGTCTATGGCCACGGTAGATGTAGACGAATACCATGACATTCCCATCGGCAGCCGTCCCCGGGTGCCTCCTGCCAAACCCCCGGCTGCCGACGGCACCCGCATCAATGCCGTCACCGGTCGGCCCGATGGTCGTCTGCGCCCGGAGGAAACCTACCTCCCCTACGACTTTGAGCCCATCGATGTTATCCCTCCCACCAGTCCTTTTGGCGGCCCGCATATCACCCGCTTCACCACCTCCTGCCATGACGAACACGCCTTCCTGACCAAAGACCCGCAGAAAGTAGCGCGGCTCAACGAACACCTGCGGGCCAAAATCGAAAGCCGTCGGCACGAACTTGAGTTTGGCTTGGTGGACCGCTGCGAAGACGCACAGGTGCTGTTCATCAGCTACGGAACCACCGCCCGTGCCATGCGCGAGGCTGTAGCGCGCACGCGCGCCGAAGGCATCCCTGCCAGCGCTCTCACCCTGCACACCCTCTGGCCCGTCCCCGAGCAATTGATCATCGATGCGGCCCGGGGGCATACCCGGGTCGTCGTCGCCGAGTTGAACCACGGCCAGTATGCCCGCGAGGTCGAGCGCATCCTCTACCGCCATGCTGCTCTCCACCGGCTTCCTCCCCCTACCATCATCTCCCTCACCCGCGTGGATGGCAGGCTGCTGACGCCGGAGCAATTCCTGGCCGAACTCCCTTCCCCTCAATCCTGATGCGATTTCTTTCGGACCATGACTGTATCAACCCTAGCGCCTCTTCAAACCCTAGACAGCTACCGAAACGAGCGTGAATACCCGTTTTGTCCGGGTTGCGGCCACACTTTCATCCTGAATCATCTCGAAGCGGCCTTGGAACAGCTGCAACTCCCCCCAACCCAGGTGGTCCTGGTGAGCGACATCGGCTGTGTGGGGCTCAGCGATCAGTACTTTCGCACCAATGCTTTTCACGGTCTTCACGGCCGCAGTGTGGCCTACGCGACCGGTATCAAGCTGGCCAATCCCGATCTACATGTTATCGTCTTGATGGGCGACGGCGGCGTCGGCATTGGCGGCACCCATCTCATCAGCGCTGCCCGGCGTAATATCGGCATTACCGTGCTGGTATTCAATAACTTCAACTTCGGAATGACAGGCGGCGAACACTCTGTGACCACACCTCCCGGTGCTATCACCGCGACCACTCGCACCGGCAACCTCGAACGTCCGCTCGATGTCTGCGCAACGGTGGCCGTCAACGGTGCCGGCTATGTCTACCGCGGTACTTCGTTCGACAAAGATCTCCCCGACCGCATCGTCGAGGCCGTGCGCTACGACGGCTTTGCCCTTCTGGACATCTGGGAATTGTGCACCGCCTACTTTGTCGTCAACAATGACTTCGGCCGGAAGGAACTGTTGGGTATGCTGGATGTGTTGGGTATGGAAACAGGGGTGTTGCAGAAGCTGGATCGTCCCGAGTATGCACGCAAACTGCAAGACGTACGGAAACGACCAACGGACGGCGATAGTATGTCTATTCGAACTATCGAACCCCTTTATTCTTCCCCTCTGTCGCGAAAGCTTCACGTAGTTCTGGCAGGCTCTGCCGGAGCCAAGGTGCGTTCCGCGGCCAAAGCCGCTGGTTACGCCGGCGTTCTTTCCGGCCTCTGGGTAACCCAAAAGGATGACTACCCCAGTACCGTCAAGTCCGGCCACAGCGTCAGCGAGTTGATCTTCAGCCCGGCTGAGATACTCTATTCCGGGATTGCCAAACCGGACGTCTTGGTGTTAATCTCAAAAGAGGGTCTGGACCAGGTCCGGCACCTTCTTGCTGAGATGACTGCCGATGATCTCCTGGTCACGATTCCCGAGTTCTCCGATGTGCCCACAAAGGCACGCAAACTGGTGCTCGATCCCCGCAACAGCGGCATACGCGTGACCCGCACCAATCTATCGTTGCTCCTGACCGCAACAACACTCCGAGCCCTGAAGATCTTCCCCCCAGCGGCATTGGAAGAGGCTATCCGTCGTTTTCAGGCGCGGTTCGCCGAAGAGAACTTGAAAGTCGTTCAGGCCGCGGCGACGCTACTCGCTTCGGTTGATGTCCCTTCCATCACCTTATGACGCCCCCTTGTCCACAGAATCCCGACACCTATGCTTGCCGAAGCCAACAAGATTGCCCCAATGCTCATCGAGATCCGCCGGAACCTACACCGCTGGCCGGAACTCGCCTTCGAAGAGCAGCGCACCGCCGCACTGGTGGCACGCAAACTGCACGAGTTGGGCATCCCGCATGAGACCGAAGTAGCTCGAACGGGTGTAGTCGCCTGGTTGGGCCGCGCGGATGGGCCCACCATCGCTTTACGGGCCGATATGGATGCCCTGCCCATCACCGAGGCCAACGACGTGCCCTATGCCTCACAGCGTCCCGGTCTCATGCATGCCTGTGGCCATGACGCCCACACGGCCATGCTGCTGGGTGCTGCGTCCTTGCTCAAACAGCATGAACAGGAGCTGCGCGGTCGTGTCAAGCTGATCTTTCAGCCGGCCGAGGAATCCATCGACGAAGAGGGCTGGAGCGGTGCCAAGTTGATGGTGAGCGAGGGCGTCATCGACGATGTGGATGCCATCATCGGCATTCATGTTGCTCCCGAGCTCCAGGTGGGCCAGGTAGGGGTGCGGCCCGGTCCGATGATGGCGGCTGCCGACCGTTTTACCCTGGAGATCCTGGGTCGTGCAGCTCACGGTGCCTATGCCTATCAGGGTGTTGATGCTATTGTCCTGGCGGCGCAGGTGATCAACGCAGCCCAGACGCTTATCTCGCGGCGAATCCCTGCCATCGAAGAAGGGGTGGTTACCTTTGGCACCATTCACGGAGGCACTCGTGAAAACGTCCTGTGCGACAGGGTCACTCTCACTGGTACGGTACGGAGCTTCAATCCCGCCATTCGCGACCGGTTAGAAGAAGGACTCGAAGAGGTGGCGGGACTGACACGCCTGTTCGGCGGTGATTATCGCTTCCTTTATATAAGGGGTAATCCACCGGTGGTGAACGACGGCAGGCTCACCGGCTTTGTAGAGCGTATCAGCAGGCAGATGTTGGGCGGCGACCGGGTGCAGGAGGCCGCCAAAACCACCGGGGGGGAAGATTTCGCCTGGTATGGGCAGCATACGCGCAGCACCTTCATGCGCATCGGTGTGCGCAGCCCTTCCTGGGAGGGGATTCGTCCCTTGCATACGCCCGGTTTCGACATCGACGAAGGGGCACTGCCTCTTGGGGCCGCCATCCTGGCCCAGAGCGCTCTGCAATGGCTGCAAGAATACGATCCCGACCTCTGGCCTCGACCCCAGACGACCGCTGCCGAGTGAGCCATGCCACCCATCTATGATTTCAGCGGCAAAGTCGTTCTTGTCACAGGTGCGGCGCGGGGCATCGGGCTGGCGGTGACGCGCGCTTTTGCGGCGGCCGGTGCCGCGGTCTGCCTCAATG
>RFJM01000286.1 GCA_003694905.1 Caldilineae bacterium | reverse complement strand
GTCTTCGGCGGCGGCATGCTGCTGGTCGTCCTCGGTATGATCGGGGCTGGCCTGCAGGGTGTGCCGCGCCGCCACTGGGATGTCACCTTCTCCAGTTCGCCCTTCAACATCGCACTGCCCGCCGCCTCTCAGGTCTTCCTGGCCATACTGGGGATCGGTGCCATCATTGCCATTGTGGGTGGGGTCATGTACCTGGCCGTGGTGCTGGTGTCGGTCTTTACCGGCGAGCGCCGCGAGGCCAACCGCCTCACCCTGGTCGCTTCCCAGGCAAACCCCCTGGTCGAACACGCCATCCCCAACGCCGGCAAGGAAGCCGAGGGTGAACTGGCCCCGCGCGGTGCCCTGACCATCGTCTTCATCTTCCTGGCCTTCTTCGCCCTCTACTACCTCAGCAACTGGTGGCTGCTGGGCCGCACCTGGTTCATCCGCTGATACTTTTCGCCTCCCCAACACCTCACTTCTCCCCCATACACCGCCGCCATGCTTGCTGCATTCCTGCTCGGACTCTTCGGTAGTTTCGGTCATTGCGCAGGCATGTGTGGCGGTGTTGCTATTCTACTCGGACGACGTGCCGACGCGGCCGGCTGGCGCGTCTTGCTGCTGCATCTTGGCCGTGTCAGCAGCTATGCCGTGCTGGGTGGGCTTGCCGGCGGGGTGGGCTTTGCCGTTCAGGGCGCACTGGGCCATGGCATGCATGCCGAGCCGACTTCCTTACCCCCCTTCCTCACCCGCACACAGGGGATGCTGGCCCTTCTGGCTGCCTTACCCGCCATCTACATGGGCCTGGCCTTGCTTGGCTTCGTGCCCTCGCCGGAGCTTCTGCTCCAGGGGCTGACCCGGCGCTGGGGAGAGGCCATGCGCCGGCATACCAGGGCAGCTTCGCCCCCAACAGCCAGCATGCGGCCGCTCATCAGTCTGTACGGATTGGGGCTATTGTGGGGACTGCTGCCGTGCGGTCTCGTCTGGGCGGGTTTGTTGCTGGCCGTGACTACCGGGTCACCCTGGGGTGGGGCCGCGGTCATGCTGGGCTTTGGCGCCGGGACGTTGGCGCTGGGCTTGAGCATGAGTCTGTTCGGACAATGGCGGGGTGGAAGGCCGCTCTTGCTTCCCTGGGTGCGGCCGGCCGCAGCCGTCCTGGTGATGCTGGTGGGGGTACAAATGGCTTTGAGGGGGCTGGCCGCCTGGGGTTGGGTGGCGCATCGGCATCTGGGAGGGATGATGCTATGGTGAAGGATGCGTCCACCTGCGCTCTCTGCGGCCTGACCACCTACCATCCCCTTTTCGACGAAGCCGGTCAGGTCTATTGCTGTCCGGCCTGCCGCGAGGTCGGCGGCCTGTTGGCCGAGCGCGAGCAGCAGCCCGCCACCGCCATCACTCCGGAACAGTCCGAAACGACCAGCACCACCCTGCACCTGGGCGGATTATGGTGTCCCTCCTGTGCCTGGCTGATCGGCGAATCTCTCTCCCGCGCCGACGGCGTCGTCGAAGCTGATGTCAACTTTCTGCAGCGACAGGCCCAGGTACGCTATGCCCCCGACCGCATCGACCCCAGACGCCTGGTGCGACAGGTACGCCGCCTGGGCTATCGCGCCTGGCTCCCCGGTGAACAACCCTACGACGAAGAGGAGGCCCACTGGAACCGCCTTCTGGCCGGTGGTGTCCTGGTCATGAACGTGATGATGTTCAGCTTCGCGCTGTACATCCGCCAATGGGCCGGGCGCGCTTCGCCGGATACCGAATGGCTGGCCCACATTTTTCAGATCTTCAGCCTGGCCGCCGCCATACCCGTGATGATCCTGCTGGGGCTCCCCATCCTGCGTGCAGGAGCGGCCAGTCTGCTACGCGGGCGCCCCAATCTCCATACCCTCATTGCACTCGGCTCTTTCTCGGCCTTCACCCTTTCGCTCCGGAATCTGTTGATGGGAAGCGGCCATGTGTATTTCGATACTGCCGCGGTCTTGCTCTTCCTGGTCGCAGTGGGCCGCTGGCTGGAGATGCAGGCCCAGAAGCATAGCACCGCGGTGGTGGAGCGGCTCTACGAACGACTTCCCGGCGAAGCTGCTCTGATCACCCCGGAGGGGGAACAACGTCTGCCCATCGAACAAGTACGGCCGGGCATGCGCTTGCGCGTGCGGCCGGGCGAACGCTTTCCTGTGGATGGGGTCATCGCCACAGGCAGCGGCTACGTGGACGAGAGCCTCCTGACGGGAGAGCCGGAAGCGGTCGTGCGCGGTGAAGGTGACAGAATCCTGGCCGGAACCATCAATCTGGACGGGAGCTTCCAGATCCTCGCCACTGCCGTGGCCGAGCAGACCGTCGCCGGCCAGATCGGACGGATGCTGCACCAGGCTTTATGGCAACGTTCGTCCATCGAACGACTGGCCGACCGCCTGGCAGCGTTCATGACCCCCCTGGCCACGTTGCTGGCCCTGACCGCTTTCCTGTACTGGACGTGGCAGGTCGACATCGATCAGGGGCTGACCATTGCCCTCTCGGTGTTGCTCATCGCCTGCCCCTGCGCCCTGGGCATCGCCACCCCCCTGACTCTCTGGCTGGGACTGGGCCGCGCTGCCGAGCAAGGTATCTTGCTACGCAGCACGGGGGTCCTGGAACGACTGGCCACCATCTCCACTTTCTTCTTCGACAAGACCGGTACCCTCACCCGTCGCCCCCTGCAACTGCATAATGTCTATGTTTCCGGCGGGGATGCGGGGACCGTCGTCGCGTCCATCGCAGCCGTCGAAAGCCTCTCCGAACACCCCCTGGCCCAGGCCATCGTCCAGGGCCTGCAGGAAAGGTATCCCGGCCTCAGTCCGAGCAACGGTGTCGAATCCTCATCTTTTCGGGCGTTGCCCGGGCTGGGGGTAGTCGCCGGGTTGGCCGGTCGCGACATCTGGGTGGGGAGCCGGCGCCTGATGGAACAGCAGAACCTGGCATTCACGGCCGATATGGAACGGACGCTGGCAGCATGGCAGGCACAGGGCCTGACGGTCGTCTATGCGGGTTGGGATGGTCGAGTGCAGGGGATGCTGGCGCTGGCGGAACAGGCTCGCGCGGATGCTGCGCCCACCCTGGCACTCCTGCGCGAGCAAGGCTATCGGGTAGCCGTCCTCACGGGCGATGACCGAGCTGCGGGCCGGCGCTGGCAAGAGCGCCTGCAAGTACCCGTGTTTGCCGAACAGAGCCCCGAAGACAAGCTGGCGAGGATCTCCTCTGCAAAGGATGTGGTGATGGTGGGAGACGGGATCAACGACGGGCCTGCCCTGGCCGCGGCGGACGTAGGCGTTGCCCTGGTGCATGGAACCGATGTCGCCCAGGCCGCAGCCGATGTCGTGCTGCTCAACGACAATCTGCGCTCGCTGCCCTGGTTGCTGAGCCTGGCGCGCGTCGCCACACGCAAGGTACGCGAAAATCTGGCCTGGGCCTTTGCCTACAACCTGGTAGGGTTGAGTCTGGCAGTCGCCGGCCGTCTGCACCCCGATATCGCGGCACTGCTCATGGTAGCCAGTAGCCTCATCGTGACCGGCAATGCACTCCGGCTGAAAAAAGCTGCCTTGCCCTCTCTGCGGCCGCAAGACCAGAATAGCGACGACGCCAGGAATCAGGCGGCTGCTCCCGTATCGCCGGTCCTGAGTTCCGAACACGGCTAGACACACCCGGCGCCAGACCGACATCAGCGAGGACACAGATGTACACAGGCTTCGGATACCGAAAAGAGAAAGAAATAAACCGCGCAGAGCTTTGTTCGCCCGTGTGCGAGCTTCGATTCTCCTGCCGAGGCCACCAGCTATGAAAGCAAGCAGGCAACGCTCCATCTACGCAGCCCGTCGTCCTCTGCGCAAACTGGAGGCGCTGTGGACTACCCTGGAAAGGACGGTGGACCGCTTGTCCACCATCGTGGTCAATCTGAGGCCGTACAATCCCCTGTACCATCTCGGCCCCCTGACCATTACGCTGCTCATCTTCCTCGCGCTCACCGGGGTCTATCTCACCCTCCTGTATCGTCCCGGCGAGACCCGCGCATATGGGAGTGTGCAGGCCCTCAGCGGCAATCCCCTGGGGTCGCTGATTCGCTCCTCCCACCGCTATGCGGGCGATGTCTTGCTTTTGGTAGCCCTTCTCCACGCCCTCAAGATCTTCCTCAGCGATCGGTTTTGGGGGAGTCGCTGGCTGGCCTGGGTCAGCGGCTGGGGGATGGTCATCGTCTTCTGGTTCGTCGGCGTGCTGGGCTATTTCCTGGTCTGGGACGAGGCTGCCCTCTGGCTCACCCAGTTCATGATGGATCGACTCGGGGGTAGTTTCTCTCTGGCCTTCCTCGGCCCCGAAAGCGCTGCGCGCACCTTCTCCTTTTTCGTCATCGTCCTCTTCCTGCATGTCTTCATACCTATCACCCTGATCTTGGGGATTCTCCTGCATCTCCTACGGCTGGCCCGCGCGCGCTATTGGGCACCCCGCTGGTTAAACATCGCCACCCCGGCCATGCTCCTGTTCATCGCCCTCCTTTTTCCGGTTGCCAGTGGCGAACCCGCCGATTTCGCGCGTCTGATCGGACGCGTCCGCATCGACTGGCTGTACCTGGGCTTTCTTCCCGTCACCGAGCAGATGGGCAATGTGCTTTTCTGGGGATTCAATCTCGTTATCCTTGCCGTGGTCATGGCCATGCCGTGGCTTCTCAAAGGGCAGCACCTGGGGCCGGCAAAGGTCATCGCGGCCAACTGTACCGGCTGCGCGTTGTGTGCCAAAGAGTGCCCGTACGAAGCCATCGATATGGTCCACCGCGATGATGAGAGCCCGTTCCACTCGCTGGCGGTGGTGAAACCCCATCTGTGCACAGGGTGTGGCGTTTGTGTGGCGGCGTGTAACGATGTGGCCATCGAACTGGAAGGGTTGCATTCGGCCGTGGTGCGGCAAGATCTGCGGCGCAGCGTGCAGCAGGCCGCGGAGACCCCTACCCTGGTCTATACCTGCGACCGACACGAAGCCCTGGGCACACTCCCGGCCCTGCAAGAGGAGCGGGTCGTCGAGGCCGGTCTCACCCTGCGAGCCGCGGGCAGCCGGCATGGCGCAGGACTGCCCCCGCGTGTCCGCGCGGGTACCTGGCCGGATGCCTCCGGCCGTCCCCGGCCCGTCATGACTGCGGTGGTGCCATGCATGGGTATGCTCCATCCCAACTGGGCGGTGGAAACCATCCAGGCCGGTGCTTCGGCTACTATCATGGTCACCTGTCCTGCGGATGATTGCGCCTATCGCGAAGGGCCGTACTGGGTTCGCCATCGCATGAACCGCAAGCGAACCCTGCGCAGTGGATTGGCACATCATCTGGAGCTGGCGCCGGGCAGTCGCCGTGAGCTGCTGGATCTGTGGAACCGCCTTCTGACGGACACCGAAGGCGTCATGCAGAAGGCACCGACGGCCATCAGTTTGCAGCGCAGAGATGCCGGGTCGCCCCTCCCCTGGCTCGGCCGCGCGCGTAGTCTGCTCCCCGGCCTGATCCTGCTCCTGTTGGTTGTGCTCGTGTCCCTCTTGCCTCACCAGCCGG
The DNA here is from genome assembly GCA_003694905.1 of Caldilineae bacterium. GTDB lineage: Bacteria > Chloroflexota > Anaerolineae > J102 > J102 > J102. The sequence continues at coordinate 3,833 of RFJM01000286.1, read as the reverse complement.
CGGGCAGCGAACCCGCCGAGAGCCAGGTTCGTATTGTACTCAATCACAGTGGCAAGCATCTGGCCTCGGCCGAAAACCTGCCGCCCGAGATCCAGGCCAAGATCCCGGCCAATGTCGATCCGGCCACGGTGCTGGGTGGAGAGCGCTTCCCGGTCGGGCTCAGGTTGGAGATCGACGGCCGCATGGTGTTCGAGCACGAATATGCGCCCGGCGGAGTACGACGAGAAGGGGCCAGCCAGGCCGCGGAAAAGGTTGAATTGACTCCGGGAGGACACGAACTGCAGATATGGTTGCGCGACGATGGCGGCGAGTGGCGGGCCGTCTTTGCCGAACGCATCCTCGCCCGGCCGGGTGAAGCCATCAATCTCTACTATGACGGCGAGCATGACCGTTTCTTGAGAAGAGAGTAAATGCCATGTTGCAAGCAATCGTCGGCTGGCATAAGGATGAAAAAGGGGATTGGGTGGCCGAGCTGGCGTGCGGACACGGCCAGCATGTGCGACACAATCCACCTCTCTCGGATCGCCCCTGGGTAGAGAGTGAAGAGGGGCGGCGGCGGTTTCTCGGCTACTATCTGAACTGCAAGATCTGCGACGGCGAGGATGTACGGGTCGAACCGGAGTGAGCGTGCCTGCCCCTATCGGCAAGGGTGCCCATTCCCCCACGGCGTCGACAAAGGGGTATAATACGGGCCCGGCCTCATTCATCCACACTCAACGCATACATGTTCTCATGTCTCTCGAAAAGAACAAAGCACTCACGATCTGGTTGTTTGTCGTCAGTTTCCTCATTGTGTTCATGGTCGTATTCGGCGGCCTGGTACGGCTGACGCGTTCGGGTCTCTCCATCGTCGAGTGGAACCCGGTCAGTGGCGTCATTCCGCCCATCGGTGAGCAGGCCTGGCAGGCAGAGTTCGCCAAATACCAGCAGACACCGGAATATCAGAAAGTCAATGCGGGTATGACTCTGGCCGAGTACAAAGAGATCTTCCTGCTGGAGTACTTCCACAGGCTGATCGCGCGTTTTGCCGGGCTGCTGGTGGCCATTCCGCTCCTTTACTTCTTGTTCAAGGGGATTATTCCCTGGCGTCGCTCGGCAGTGTATATCCTCATTGGCATTGGCTTTGCCTTCCAGGGCGTGTTAGGCTGGTACATGGTCAGCAGCGGGCTTATCGACCGGCCCGCAGTCAGCCATTTCCGGCTTACCGCCCATCTGCTCACCGCGTTGGGGTTGCTGGCACTGACGTTGTGGATGGCGCTGAAACATGCCTATGGTTTTCCCGAGCCGGTGCCACACGCCCGCCAGACACCCGCGTTCCGCCTGGCCATCCTGCTCATGATTGTCCTTGTGCTGCAGATTTCCTATGGGGGGCTGGTGGCCGGACTGAAAGCCGGCCACGCATCGGACACCTTCCCGCTCATGTTCGGCTATCTGATCCCGCCGGGCTTGCTGTCGGTCGTGCAGCCGTGGTGGAAAAACCTGCTCGAGACCGCGGCAACCGTTCATTTCGTGCATCGCTGGTTTGCCTTCGTGGTGCTGCTCATGGCGCTGATCCTGTACGGCACAACCAGACGCCGGGCCAACTCTGTCACGGTACACAGGAGCTTGTTGCTGCTGATGGCCCTTGTCGTCGTGCAGATCTTGTTGGGCATCAGTGTGATCTGGTTCCACGTTCCCATCGTTTTGGCGCTCTTGCATCAGTTCACGGCCCTGTGTCTCTTCATCGTGGCCCTCTTCATCATCTATCGCCTGGTGCATGAGCCGGTTCCCTACGCCGAACAGCTTCGCCTGCGACTTGGTCCCCAAACGACCTGATTGATGCGCCTGAGCAGACATATTTTCATCTCCAGCGTGGCGGCGTTAGCGGTAGCACGGCGCCGGGCCGCGTTCCCCTGGCTGGCGTGGGGCGCCAGCATCCTGGTCGATGTGGACCACTATCTGTGGTATGGGGTGCAGACGGGCCGGGTACACCCCCTGCGTGCCTGGCGGCACTTCCGTCAGGAAGAAGTACGCGTAATTCCCCAAGGCCGGCTCCTTTTTCACCACCCCGCCGTACTTATCCTGTTGGGGCTGCTGGGACTGCGTTTGCGCCCGTTGCAGGAAGTGGCAGCGGGGGTGCTCTTCCACAACCTTTTGGATGAATGGAACCGGTTATGGCGGCGGGCAACTCGCGCCTATCGGCGCAGGCGCCGGCAGAAGCTGCAAATCATCGTCTTCGCCCGCGAACACTATCGCTGCCAGCACTGCGGCCGGCAGGGTCCACCTCTGGAACTGCACCATCGCCTGCCCGAAGCGCTGGGTGGGCGCAATCATCCCGACAATCTGTTGGCGCTCTGCCCGTCGTGCCACGATCGGGCGCACGGCCGGCAGAGCGCCAATCGGCCCTCGAGCTAGCGGGCGCTGCCCGAAGCCGTCGTGCTCACTCCCACTTGCCGGGCAGGTTCGACCATCTGCGTGGCGTAGAGGAAACCGATAAACATCAGCACGGCACCCAGCAGTTCGCCGATGTAGAGGGTGTAGGGAATCCCGGCACGCTGAAAGGCGCCACCGAACGCGGGGGACATGGCACCGGCAGCAATGAGGATGTTGCCGACGACCCGATTGAGCAGTACGCGCTTACGCCAGAACAACCAGGCCGAGTAGATGGCTCCGCCCACCAGTAACACAACACCGTAGATGTTGAAGAAGGGCGTGAGGACGCGCACGCCGGGCGTCACAATAGCATGGCCGCTCAATTCGCTGCCCAACATCAGGGTGGGATCCAGCTCGGCGGTAAACACTTTGAACACCGCGTAGAGCGAGCCGAGGCTGAGTATCACCAGCAGTACCCAGGCGACGCGGCGCTTCAGCAGCAGAAACGCCGTGCCCTGTCCCAGCCAGGCTGCAACCAGAACGGCGCCGAACAGGTACCACAGCCGAAAGACCCACGGATGCCAGCCCACCAGGCCGTAGTAGGCTTCCATGGCACCGCCGATGCCGTAGAAAATGAGACCTATGCCCCAAAAGAGCAGATGCAGACGCCGCCGTTGTCCCCAACGTTTGAAGACAAAGTAGGCAAAAACAAAAGTGACGAGAGAGGAGATGAGAGGGAGGATGCCGAGGAGAACTTCTGCCGACACGATACAACTCCTGTTGACATGAAGATCTGGGGGCGATTACGAACCCGGCCAGACTTGCATCAGAACGGCCAGAGTGATCAGCCCGAGGATGAATAAAAGCACCATCAATCCTACCAGGACGATAGGGATGATGCGTTCGTAGTTCGGTGGTGCCTGTCGCGGTTCTCTGCTCATGAGATTGACGAGAGCAAAATAAGCGCCAGTGAATCTGTAGAAAATTGATAAAAAGTATAGGTTACTCTCTGGCCCTTTGTCAATCTGTCGCGAGGCTGGGGGGTACGTTCTAATTTGGGGGCAACTGGGAGGCGGCATTCCCCCGCAAAAGCCGCGGCCACATCCAACCGCACAACCACCCACCGCTTCAGCTTGCCGTGCCGTGCTGCGTGGCTCGGTATCCAGACAGGCCGGAAGGCCCGTCCTACATGCAGCTCTGCGTGAGAAGCTGACACCGTGGCGGCCGCGCGTCCCATTGGCCGAGGCTGCGGATGCGGGAGCGCTCCCCCGCACCCCCCTTGAGGTCCGTGCGTTGAGAGAGGTTGAATGATCGGCGCGCGGGGCGCAGCTCTGCACGTGGTGGCCTTGGCCCTGCGGGCAGGGGTGGGTGTACCCTTCTGCCATAGCCACACGGGTGGGTAAGACTGTGTAGCTGCGGGCCACGAGCCCGATACAGGCCACGGCGGCCGGGGCAAACCGCAACGCCTCAAAGCCGGCTAC
>RFJM01000285.1 GCA_003694905.1 Caldilineae bacterium | reverse complement strand
TGGAATGCCTCTCCTGCAGGTTGCCCCCATCCTGAAATGCACCCCCCTACCAACACCATTTGCACGTACGGCGCTTTGGTGATAGACTGGTTGTATCATCCTACAGGAGGACGCAGTCCATGTTCAACTCTCATAGCTCGCTGAACATGATGCGCATTCGCGCTGCCGATGCTATCGGCCTGAGCGATCGCGCGCGGAGTGCGTCCAGTGCCTGTTAGGTGTGTTGAGTAAGTAGGGAGATATCAGGCCTCGGGCGCAACTCCGGCCCCGAGGCCTTTTCTTTTGGCTCGCCTTACCATGTCCGCTCCGGCGTGGTGCGCCGAGCAATGTAACGGCCATCGGGGCTATCCGATGGCCGTTTTCCTGTTTCACGCCATGTTTCCCGGAGGCCGACCATGTACAGACTACGCCCTGTCAAGAATCTTTGTACTTCCCTCGACTACGTCCCCCACACTCCACCCACACTTCCACTCCCCACCCCACCCGAACATGCTTACCAACAACGTGACACCAACTTATGTGATCGATGATCTCCCTGTGTCGGCAGCCGCCGAGGAGGTGAACGAGATGTCGGCACCTGCTATCCGCGTCGAGAATGCTTATAAGGCATTCGGCAAATCCAGAGGGCTATCGCGTTTTGTCTGGCTGCCGTGGCGCAAAGCTGCACCGCCGGAGAAGACGAGAGAGGCCACCGAGACAACAGCACCGACGGAGGCACCGGCAGGAAAAAGCGGGCTCGCGGACAACGAGGATCGATCCCGGAGGTCCGTGGTTGTCGCGGTCGATCATGTCAGCTTCGAGGTCGCCCCCGGCGAGATCTTCGGCGTTCTGGGTCCCAACGGCAGCGGCAAATCGACCCTGATTCGGCTCATCGCCACGTTGCTCCTGCCGGACGCCGGCCGGATCGAGGTATTCGGTCATGATGTGGTGCGGGAGCCCATGACCGTGCAACGCCTGATCAATCGCGTGTCGGTGGAGGCCAGTTTCTTCAAGAAGCTTTCGCCCATGGAGAATCTACTCTACGGTGCCCGACTGTATGGGCTGGAAGGCCGGCAGACTCGCCGCCAGATCGAGGAGATCCTGACGCGGCTCGGGCTGGAAGCCCGTGCTATTCGCAATCCCATGGAGCAGATGTCACGTGGGATGCAGCAGAAGGTGGCCATCGCGCGCGCACTACTCTCGCGGCCACGATTGCTGCTGCTGGACGAGCCTACCACCGGGCTGGATCCTCGTTCCAAGCGTGAAGTACAGGCCGTCGTGCGCGAACTGCAGGCGGAGGAGGGCACGACGATCTTGCTGACGACGCATGATATGGCGGAGGCCGACAGTCTCTGCCATCGCATTGCCATCATGGACCGCGGCAAAGTGGTGGCACTGGGCACACCCGCCGAGCTTCGCCGCAAACTCCCAGCCGGCAACGGTCAGCAGCCGACACTGGAAGATGTCTTTCTGGCGCTGACCGGACGCCGCCTGGCAGACGACGAGGACCAGGTTTGAACTCGCGAGGTACGAATCATGTCAGTTGCAACACAACAACTGAGGGCGACTTATGCCTTCGTGGAACGAAACGCCAATCTGGTCAAGCGCTACTGGTCATGGGAATTCGTCTGGCTGGTCTATTCTATCGCCAACGCCCTGTCCGTGAGTTTCATCGGTCTGGGCATGGAGAACATCGCGGGAGACCGTGCCGGCGTGGACGGTAGCTTCCTGGCCCTGTATCTGATCATCGGGGCTCTGGTTTGGCAGTTTCTGTCCGTGATTTTCTACTGGATCACCGATGTCATCAGCATCGAGCGCTGGGAAGGCACTATCGAGTACACGCTAATGGCGCCCATTCACCGGATCACCCACATGGCCGGGCAGACTCTTTTCGCGGTGGTGTACAGCATGCTGTTCAACGCCGTGATTCTTGCGGTGGCCGTACTGGTGTTCCGCATCGATCTGAGTCACGCCAACCTGGCCGGGGGCACGATCATGTTGCTGGCCGGGAGCCTGAGCTTCATCGGGGTGGGCATCATGGCCTCGACGTTGCCGCTGCTGTTTCCCGAGCGGGGTTCGCAGATGACCCACGTCATCATTGCCATCATGTTGCTGATCTCGGGCGTGTACTATCCGGTGGAGGTGCTGCCCGACATCTTGCAGAAGATGGCGGTGCTGAGTCCGGCCACGTACGTGCTGGTGGGCGCTCGCGCGGCCCTGCTGGAAGGAGCGTCGTTGCGCGAGCTGTGGCCAAGCATCTGGCCGGTGTTGCTGATGGGCCTGATTGCCATCCCGAGCGGGTTGCAGGTCTTCGGCCTGGCCGAAAGGTATGCCAAACGCACGGGCAAGCTACACCGCAACGGTTGAGCAGGCAAAAAAGCAGGGAGGCCGGTGCGCATCGGCAGCGGCCTCCCAGATCTACTGCGAGAGGGTGAGATCGAGATCGAAACGCTACTGCAACGTCTTGATGTACTCGATGATGGCGTTGATTTCGTCCTCGCTTAGCATATCGCCGAAGTTCTTCGGCATGAGGTCACTGAAGCCCTTGACAATATGGGCGGAGGGGTCGACGATAGATTGGTGCAGGTAGGTTTCATCGGCCACGGCGGTAGAGCCGTCTTCGAACTCCCGTGTGCTGCCGAAGAGTCCTTGCCAGGTGGGCCCAACCAGGGTGCTGCCGTCGACGGAATGACAGGCCAGACAACCGGCTCCCTGAGCGACTTCCTGTCCGTCGAGTTCACCGGCGGGTTGTGGGGTCTCGCCGCCGACACCGATCAGGCTTTCGCCACCGGCTTCCGGTGTTTCGAGGTAGTCGATGATGGATTCGATCTCGATGTCGGTGAGCACGAATTCGAAGACATCAGGCATAGCGCCGGGGGCATGGCCGGCGGAGGCGGTGCGGTCGGGATTAACGATGGAGTCGCGCACGTAATCTCGGCCTTTCTCGGCGACGACATTGGTGAGATCGGGACCAACGGTACCCGTGGTGCCGTTGAAAGCGTGACAGCTGCCGCAGCCGGCTGGGCCTTCGAAGAGGTAGCGCCCCAAGGCAGCGCTGCGTACATCGCGGGGCGGGGCCTCGCCCAGGAGTTCCTGGCCGACGGCGGGCGCGGGTTCCACGCCGCCGATGGCGACGCGTCTGGGTGCACCACCCCATTTCTTGCCCGGGTCCAACCCCCAGTTCATGATGAAGCTGGCGACGGAGCTGATCTGGTCGGGGCGTAAGGGTCCGCCGGCGGTCTGTCCCCAGGCCGGCATGGCTGTACCGACGCGACCCGAGGTGATGGTGGCCTCGAGAAAGCTGCGGAGATCGCCCTTCCAGCCGCGCTCGAGAAGCCGCGGGGGTTTGGTCTGGCCCGGTTCGGGTACCAAGAGATCGGCGGCGTTGAGGGCCGGGCCTACCAGACCCTCACCGTTTTCGCCATGACATTCGGCACAGGCCTGGTAGTAAATGTCTGCCCCCACTTCGATATCACGGCCCCTGAAGTTGGCATCATAGAGAGCCATGCGTTCATTTTCGCGGGCGCCGTGAATCAATACCACCACGAAGGTGCCTACGATGGCCGCCGTTGCGATGATGAGACGTGAGATTCCGTTCATTGCAATGTTCTCCGATCGGCCCTAGAATTGAAACTCGTGCCAGTACAGCGAGTTCTCATGGAAATAGAAGGGTTTGATGAACTGGGCCGGCTTGCCATCCTTGTCGCGATAGTCGATCTGGAAGGTGATACGCTTGAGTTGGGGCGCGACGGCTTCCACCTTGATGCAGCCGACGCCCTGGGGCAGGCCGGGATCCGATTCGATACGATCCCGGAATTCGAAGATGACTTTTTCGAACTCGGAGTAGGGGAGACTGCCCTCGAAGGTATCGGTGCAGTAGATGCCGACTTCCAGCTCGGCCCAGGGGATCTCGCGGATAGGACCTACGCCTTCTTCGGGCATGAATTCCTGCACGACCTCTTCGGCCGGAGGGGACTGGACGGCGTAGAGGGGTAGCCCCATGTAGGAGAGAACGATGAGGGCAGAGGCCACGACAAAGCCGAGGAAGAGCGCGATTTTGCGATCCTTGCCGCGACGGCTCGGGTTGTAGTCGATGTAGGGGACAATGGTGACGATAATGACGAAGAGAGTGGGCAGGACAACTCCCCAGAGGACTTTGTCACCGATCTTGAGCATGCCCTGGAGCCACCAGAAATACCAGGGCGCGGTGGTGTGTAGGGGCGTCTTGAGGGGATTGGCGATGTGTTCCAGTTTGGCGTCGTAGAAGAAGGCTGCCATTGCGACGAGGATGAAGGTTACCACGCTCAGGAGCGCGATCTCGTCAATGGCGACATCCATGAGATAGTAGCGGCGTCGATCGGCGGGCACGCGATTGGCGGTGTCCTGCCCCACTTCTTCTTCGGAGGCCGGCAGAGAGATGCCGAAATGGACTACTTTGTAGTAGTGCATGAAGAAGAAGAAGATCACCGTCAGCGGGAGGAAGAAGACATGGAGCAGGTAGAAGCGCAAGAGGCCGCTGGCACCGATGTCGGGAGAGCCGCGCAGGATGAGGTTGACGAATTGTCCCGTCCAATCGGGCTTGCCGAACAGGGCTTGGCCCAACCAGCCGGTGCCGGGTGGTGTGGGGGAAGCCTCGGCCATGCTGGTGCCGATGGTCACCGCCCAGAAGGCGAGCTGATCCCAGGGCAAGAGGTAGCCGGAAAAGCTGAGGAAGAGGGTGGCGGCCAGGAGCACTACGCCGGTCAGCCAGGTAAACTGGCGTGGTTTCTTATAGGATCCGGTGAGGTAGGTCCTGAACATGTGGAGCACTACCACGACGACCATGGCCTCGGCGGCCAGGCGGTGTACGTCGCGCATGAGCTGGCCCATGGGGACGTTGGACAGCAGACGGATCATGTCGCTGTAGGCGCGCTCGGGCGTGGGCGCGTACCAGATCATGAGCAGTAGCCCGGTGATGACTTCTACGAAGAAGAGATAGGTGCTCAGTAAGCCCAGGCGGAAGGTGTGGGCAAATTTGGTGACGGATTCGTGGTAGTAGCTGGGTTTGATGTGAAGCCAGAATGACTCGGAATGCGGTTTGAGCCGGGGATTGGGACGACCGGGGGGATCGCCGCGGAGCATTCTGCGGAATTCGCGCCAGGGGATGCCGGCGGTAATGCGGGTAAAGGTCTGGTCCGCTTTTTCGGCAATGACATCACGGGCGCTGCGTCCCCGAACATCTGGACTGACGCTCATGGGCTAGGCCTCCAGTTGCAGTTTGGGGTCAGAAGGTCGGCCGAGGATCTTGCGGCCGGTATCGACTTTGTAGATCAGGCCTTCCTGGGCGACGACGTAGCGATGTTCCTCGGTGGTTTCGTCGACGTGATTGCCGGAAGTATCCTCCACGGTGACGATGAACTGGTCGAGGTCACGAGTGGCCGGACCGTGGATGTTGCGGCCATCCTGGCGGAATTTGGAACCATGGCAGGGGCACTCGAAACGTTGGGTCTGCTCCTTCCATTCGTAAAGGCAACCTAGATGGGTGCAAACTTTGTAAAGGGCAGCGAGACCGTTTTCGGAGTTGGACCACCAGAACTTGCCGTCGAGGTATTCTTCCGGTTTGGCACCTACTTCCGGGACGGAGGTAAGTGTAAAGACGCCGCCGAATTCGCCGGCTTTGAAACGGGGGTAGGCATACCACAGGGTTGCCGCCCCGCCCTGCACCAGGGCCAGGCCCAAGGCAGCCCCCCAGGCGTAGGTGAGGAATTCGCGACGATTGACGGCCAGGGTTTCTTTTTCCTGAGGCGCGGCCTGCGGTATTTTCTCGACACTTTCGCGCGGGGCAACACCGATGGCCTTCTGTAGCAATGCGGCTTCGCGTTCCTTGCGAGACGGTCGGCTCTGCTGTTCCTTGAGTTTCTGGAAACGCAGCGCTGCCTCGCTGAGCGACTCATCTTCACCACCCGCCCGTGCTACCGGCTGGGCCGCGGCGGCCGCTCTGGCTTTGGCTTCGGCAATGCGTTCCTCCTTTGATTTGCTCGCAGGAGTCTTGGGGTCGTTGTCAGGCATAAGCAGTTCACACCCTCTGTCAAAAGTGGTTTGGTTGCTTGAGACATGGCAACGGCACGCAGGAGCGATGACGTCGCCCAACATGAGGGCTTGATTATAGCATGGCGAACATAGGGCCCCAAAAAGCCGTGCGTTTGGGCTCGATCTTCCAGGTTTGAGTTCAGTCGCTCTCGACCTGGACGGCCTCTGCAAGTTCTCGTTCCAGGGCCAACTCGGTATGGTCGAATCTCACAACGGTGACGGGGGATTGCTGCACAATGCGGATCTGGCAGCCGGGGACGAGGCCACAGGCCTGAAGGTAGGCCTGACGCGCGGGCGGGAGACTGGGGGCCAGGGCCACGACTCTGGCAGTGCGGCCAGGCGGCAAGGTGACCAGGCTGCCCGAGGTGGAAGTCCGGGGTTGGGGGCTTCGGGCCAGCAGGCGGCTCGCCAGGCGGGCCAAGCGCGACCGGCGGACGTGGACCATCTGATAGCCACAGTAGGGGCAGCAGAGTAGGTTGCAGCTTTTGTGAAGGGGGCAGGTGTGGCAAGCGCCGAGCTGGTCGGCGTTGAAGCGATGACCACACATGGAGCAGATCACGGTTTCCCGGTTCATACGCCCCATCCTATGGTCAGCAAGATGCGGTTGAGTAGCCCGCCGACGAGGAAGGCGAGGGGAAATACGATGGCCACAATGCCCGCGGCGCTGCGCCATCCTCTCTCTTTGACGATCATCATGACGCTGGCGATGCAGGGGATGAAGAGGGTGATGGTGACGATGGCAACGACGGTTTGGGCCGGTTTGAGGAGTCCCTGCGAGGCCAGGAGGAAGAGGCCGGCTGCGCCGAAGTCGCGGCGAAGGAAGCCCATCAGAAAGGCGGCGCTGGTCTCGGGGGGCAGGCCCAGCCAGCCGCTGACCAAAGGGCGACCAGCCTCGATGATGGTTTGCAGCAATCCCGTTTTGTCGAGGATGAACAGGAGAGCGGTGCCCAGGAGGAACAGGGGCACGACTTCTTTGAGATACCATTCGAGCCGCGCCAGGGTCTTGAGCAGGACGTTACCAGGGAGGGGTGGGCGGAGAGGGGGGAGTTCGACGAGGAGGGGGGTACGTTGGCCGGGGAGAAGCCGGGCAGCCAGGCGGCCTACGAAGAGCAGGATGAGGAAGACGACGCCTGCCCACATGAGGGTGGCGGTGAAGGAGATCCCGGCCAACATGCCCATGACGACACCCAGCTGTGCGGAACAAGGGATGGCCAGGGCCAGAAGAAGCGTAACGAGGAGCCGGTCGCGACGGTTTTCGAGCACACGGGTGGTAAGGGTGGCCATGGTCACGCAGCCCAGGCCCAAGACCATGGGGAGGACGGCTTTGCCGTTGAGACCAAGGGCCCGGAAAAGACGGTTGCTCAGGACCGCCAGGCGGGGCAGATAGCCCGAATCCTCCATTATGCCAAAAGCCAGAAAGAAAGTGGTGACGATTGGCAAGATCAGGGCCAGGGCGTATGTCATGCCCATGGTCCACAGGCCGTACTCGCCTACGAGAAAGTCGGAGAGGAAGGGGAAGGGGCTTAGCTGATAGACCCAGGCACTGAGACGAGGGTTGATAATGGTGCCAAAAAGCCAGTTCTCGAGCAGGTCTACCAGGGTGCCGGCGCCAAAGAGGCCGACAAACCAATAGAGAGCCGCGAGGACGCCGAGGAGAATAAGGGTGCCCGTCAGGGGCCGGGTGGCGAGGAGGCCCAGACGTTGGCCGATGCCGGTCGCCTCGGTGCCGGGCTGGAGTAAAACGTTGTCGACAAGCTGTTGGACGAAGGCCAGGCGCGTTTTCTGGATGGAGGCAGCGACGGGTTCGGTAAGGGTCTGTTCCAGTTGCCGGCGGCGGCTGCACAGGGCACGATAGGTGTGGTCGGGCAGATGCTGGTGTAGCCAGCTTTCGGCCACGGTGTCGCGGCTGAGGAAAAGCAGGGCGAGGCTTCGGGGGGAGATGGGTGTCGCGGACAGGCCGTCGCAGATGGCGGCGACGGCCTGTTCGATATCGGTGTGATAGGAGATATGGAGGCGAGGTGGTTGGGTGGAGAGAAGGGCTTCGGTCAGTTCCTGGATGCCCTGACCACGCACGGCTGAGGTGGGTACGACGGGGAGGGCAAGGCGGGCGGAGAGGCCCGCCAGGTCGAGACGCACCCCACGGTCGAGGGCTTCGTCCATCATGTTCAGGGCCAGGACCATGGGCAGGCCCATTTCGGCGAGTTGAACGGTCAGGAGAAGGGTGCGACGGATGTTCTTGGCATCGCCGACCTGGAGGATGGCCCGGAGGGATTCGTCCAACAGGACCCGTTCGGTTGCGATTTCGTCTTCGCTCTGCGGCGGGAAGGTGACGATGCCGGGGGTGTCGACCAGGGTGAGGTTGGGCAGGTCGCGGGCACGGCCGCGCATGATCTCGACGGTCGTGCCGGGGTAGTTTGAGACGGTTACGTATTGGCCCGTGAGCCGTTGGAAAAGGGCCGACTTGCCCACGTTGGGCTGGCCGACCATGGCTACGCTACCGTCGGAGGTCAGCGCCGCGCCGGCAGGAATGGCATGGCAGGACATGCTCCTCCTCCCTGGATCATGTGGTGCTACGCGGTGGTATCGGCCTGGGGCGCAATAGCCGCCAGTTCGCGACGCTGGAAGTGGAGGTAGTTGGCAAGGAGGATCAGGAAGTACATGACGTAGGCAATGACTTCCGTAAGGGAGGGGTTGGCGTTGTAGCCGAAGAGGGCCTTGAGGATGAGGCCGAGCTGGGATTTTTCGTTCAGGATGTGGTTGATATCCCAAACGTGCTCGATGATGACAGGAATCCAACCCGCTTCGTTGAGTTCGTGCACGCCATAGGCGACGAGTCCGGCCGCAAAGAGGATGAGCAGGATGTTGGTGACCTGGAAGAAGGCGCGCAGGTTGAGGCGATTGGTGGAGGTGAAGAGGAGCCAGCCGAGGAAGAAGGCGAGGCCCAGACCTATGACCGCCCCGAAGAGGGTTTGAGTGCCGCCGGAAACAAAGGAGGTGGCCAGGAGGAAGAGGGCAAGTTCGAGACCTTCGCGGAAGACGGCGATGAAGGCCAGGAAGAAAAGGGCTTTCTGACCCGTGCCCAGCGCCTGGGTGGTTTCTCTTTCCAGGTTTTGTTTGAGGTACTTGCCTTGTTTTTGCATCCACAGGATCATCCAGGTGAGAACACCGGCAGCCAGGAGTGTGGCGAGTCCCTCAAAGATCTGTGCGCTGGCGCCCTCGAGTTGCATACCCAGTTGATTGAGGGCCAGTCCCAGCAGGAGGCTGGTCAAACCGGCGGCGATGACGCCCTGCCATATAACGGGGCGCAGATGGCTGCGGTTGAGGCGGGCAAGCACGCCGAGGACGATACCGATGATG
>RFJM01000284.1 GCA_003694905.1 Caldilineae bacterium | reverse complement strand
GTAGCCCAACGCACCTTGTCGGTCATTTCATTGCGTGGCAGCTTCTGTGCCTTTAGCGGAAAGGCGATGTTGTCAAACACGGACATGTGGGGATAGAGGGCATAGCTCTGGAAGACCATGGCGACCTGTCGCGCGCGCGGCGGCAGCTTGGTGACGACCTGTCCGCCGATGATCACATCCCCGCTGGTGGGATGTTCCAGCCCCGCCAGCATTCGCATCAGCGTCGTCTTACCGCACCCCGAAGGTCCCAAGATGACCAGAAACTCGCCCTTCTCGATCGTGAAAGTGACGCCATCGACCGCTTTCACATGCCCGAAGTGCTTCTTGAGTTCTCTCGTTTCGACTACTGCCATGGGAGAATTCGCCGTTCAAAGGGAGAGGACTGGCAGGGAGTTACTCGACTCCCTGCCAATCGCAGCGGGGATCTAGAGCGCTAAGGAAACTACTGGGCGCAGCCGACCAGGCCCTTTTCGCGCCACTTGGCAAAGATGTCGTTGACCTGTGCCTCGGCTTCTGCGACCGCTTCTTCCGGCGTCAGCTGGTGCAGGGCAGCCTTGGCCATCATGGTGGGGATGACCTGCGAAGAGTAGACTTCGGCGATGGCCGGGTTGGAGGGGCCGGGATAGCCGAGATAGGTGACCCAGTTCTTGGCCGTCAGCAGTACGGTGAGTTTGTCGGGCGGCCGCGAGCCAAAGGGATCGTTGGCCAGCCAATCCTCCAGTTGAGGCACGGTACTTTCGAAGGCGGGGAAGTTGTACAACTCGCTGTTGAAAACCGCCTGGTTGTAGTTGGCCGTGAGATGCAGCAAGAAGGCTTTGGCCGCCTCCAGTTCCGGGCCCTGGACATAGGTGGGGATGACGTAGATGTACCAGAGGTGGGCCGAAGCATGCTGGTCACCGCGCGGGCCTTTCAAAGCTTCGACGAAACCAATGTTGTCGGCGGCTTCGGGATCGATCTTCTGCAGGCTGCGATAGGCCGAGATCGAGTTCAGGATGTAGGAGAGCTCGCCGGCGATGAGGCCCTGGTTATTCGAGGCTGCGTTCCAGCTAAAGATCTCGTCGGTCATGGTGTTGGCATAGAGATCCACCACATAGTTCACCGCCTCGAGAACTTCGGGCGAGTTGATGGTGACGCATTCGTTCTCGTCCTGGATCGAGCCGCCAAACGACCAGATGATGGCCCGCATGGCCATGTTGGAGTCGATCTCGGGCGACATGCCCAGGCCGACGGGAATGCCCGTCTCGTCCTTGATCTTCTTGCCACCCTCCAACAGCTCTGCCCAGGTGGAGGGCCCGTCGGGGAAGCCGGCGTTCGTCCACAGGGTTATGTCGTAGTCGCCCGGGTCGGGTACCCAGCCGTGGCAAAAGCCATACCACTTATCGATGGCCGGCAGATACGAATTGGCCTTGCAGGTATCGGCAATGGGCCCGAATAACTCCTGGGCCTTCATGTTCACGTCGGTCAGATCGTGCACCCCTTCCACGAAGTTGGCCGCTGCCAGGGGTAGCTCGACCATGGTAGGCCCTTCGCCCGCATCGAGGGCTGCTGCCAATGACGGCGCCAGATCGGTGATATTGACGTGGTCCACCGTCACCTCAACACCGTTGGCCTTGCCCCACTCGACGGCGAATGGGTCGAACCACTTATCGTACTGGGGTACAAAGTGGCTCCACTGCAAGAGCTTGATCTTCGTGCCTTCTGGGAAACGTTGCTCGGCCTGTCCCGGCACCTCGACCACACGGGTTACTTCGACTTCACGAGTGACGACCACCTCCTTGGTCACTTCGACCTGCTGCACCGCGGGTGCTGCACAGGCCGCTACTATGACCATGGCAATCATGACCAATGCAAAGAGAATCGGAAAGCGATAACGTGTCATGGGACTCCCTCCCTTGGGAACGTGAAACGGATGGTAGGAAGAATAGGGGAACAATCGCCAATGGCGACGCTCACACCGAGGTACAGGGTAGGGCAAAAGTGCCGATCCTCTCTACGGACATACGATCGAAGAGTCCTGGCAAACTGCTACCTGCACGCGGTTGTCCCAACCGCCGAGCATCATCCGCAATGAGTACTCAAGTGCGATCCTCCTGGAGAAGCGTAGCCTGATAAGAATACGTGAGACGCGGACAGAAACGAAAGGCGCCGCAAGGACCTCCCCGGTACAACCCCTGACCCTGCCACTGCGCCTTCTGTGTCTCCGTATTGCAAAGGTTTCTGGTCGTTGAAGCCATGTCAATAATCTTCCGGTGGGAACGGGCTTTGCCTGGCCAAGAGAACAAACGGCATTCGTGCAAAGACACATACCCCGGACGGTGCCCTAATAACTAAGGCACAACAACAGTCTAGCACGGTGACAGATAGCTGTCAAATCACTTACAAGATGGGGGGGTGATGCAAAACGGAGGCAGCCGGTGCGCTGGGCTGGCAAGGTCCCCTTGCAAGGGGGGTGCTGGGCAGCGCACCCGCATCTGCCGCGTCGGCCAACGAGAGAGGCGGCCGGGGTTTCGGCTTCTCGGTCCGGGCTGCATGTGGGACGGGCTTTCGAGCCCGTCTATCACTTCGCGGGCGATAATGTACCACCGGTTCCCACCCAACGCGGCCAGGTCCTGTATCGTGATTCGCCACGCAGGTGTGCACGGTCCTGCCGGCCAAGGTGGCTATAGGAGAAGGGTGCACCCAACTCTGCCCGCGGCGCCGGGGTCACAACCTGTCATTGCGAGGAACGAAGCGACGAAGCAATCTCCTATGACAGGACAGGGGCATTTCGGCAAGAGGGCTTGCCATCGCCGGACATGTCTGAGCAGTTACTGCAGAGCATCGCTACCCTTGCTCGCCACCCAACGCCTATCAACGCTCGGACCTTACGGGGGGTGCGGGGGAGCGCCGACGCATCTGTGGCCCCGGTCTGGTAAGCTGAAGCGATGATTCGTTGTCCAGCGGCGTGCGAGCGCATTTTTTCCAACATGCCCCCCGCCCCCCCCCACGTAGGACGCGGCAGCAAGGAGTCGCCGACTGTCTCGCTGTGTGTAGCCGCGCTCCCCAAGCTCGACGGTTACGTAACATCGTTCGGCGGGCATTCGGCCAAAGTGCCAGTCCTTCTCGAACCATTCTCAGCTTCGTTTCTCAAAGCTCTACTCGCTTGTGCTCCCCCGAGTTGGCAGTTCACCCGGATTTCCCCCCCACTCGGGAAACAACCCATCGCCGCCACAATGGCACGGTGTGCAGGGACGCGGTTCAGATAAGTCCTACGATCGGCCCGATCCAGGGTCTCGGCCCGCTGCTTGATCAGGCGATAGACGAAGCGCAAGTCTTGACGCGCCTGCTCCTCTTCTCCCAGCGCCTTCTCTACCTGCACCACCGTCCACCAGCTCTCCGCCTCTGGCATTTCCCGGCTTTCGCTTTTGGCCAGGGCATGGAACTGAGCCACGTATGCTCGCGCCTGGCCGGGCTCTTGTTGCAGGAGGTGGAGGTGGGCAAGCAGGGCCAGTGTGGTGATACGGCCCGGTATCTGGCCCTGTTGATGAGACTCCCACGCATGTTCGAGGCAATGTCCGGCCTCCGCCAGGTCCCCTTGGGCCAGGGCACAGCGGGCCAGTCCCTCCCAGATCTGGGGTCGGTAGAACCTGATGTCCATTTTCTCTTCGATGGCCAGGGCCTCTTGCAACGATTTGCGCGCGGCCTCCACATCCGCCAGAGCCAGATATGTATCCCCCTGACAAGACTTGATATAGGATGTCAAACCCTGGTCGGGAATGATGCGGGCCAGTTCCAGGGCGTGAACGTAACAGGACAGCGCATCCTCGTAGCGCCCAATGGTGTGATAGAGCACACCCAGACTGGTAAGACTATAGGCGTCCAGGCCCAGATCGCCGGTGCGTGGTATCAGGTCTCTTGCTTCGTGCAACAAGCGCAAGCCGCGGCCGTAGTCTCCCAGACGATGATAGAGCATCGAGAGATTGTTGCAGGCGATGGCATAGTACCAGAGTTCGTCTTTCCGCCGCCAGTACGCCAGGGCCGTCTCCATGTACTCCCGCGCTTCCTGCACCTGTCCCAAATCCATCTGAATGATACCCAAAGTACCCAGGCACAACATCTCGCGCCGCTGGTCGCCTACCTTGCGCGCCAAGTCGAGCCCATCCAGACAACGATCCCGTGCCTTTATCATGTCGCCTACCCGCGTGTGACACATACTCGCCAGGCGTAGCGCGTCCACCGCAAGGCCAAAGGCACCCTGTTTCAGGGCCAAGCGCCGCGCCTCGCGCGCATGGGCGATGCCCTCGCGGAAACGGGATGTGCGCAGGGCCCACTCGGCACGGCGGACAAGGACGTCCGCCTGTCGCTGCTCATCACCCAAGTGCACGGCCATCTGCCAGAGTGCATCCAGATCTCGGGCCTGTTCGTCGCGCTGGGCCAGCTGATTGTATGCTCGCTCGCGACCGCTGAGAGCACGATAGCGCGTTTCCACCTCATCCTCGGGCATGTAATCCAGGGCCCGCGAGAAGAAGTAGATGGCAGCCGCCTGAGCCTGCCGCCGTCCGGCCTGATCACCCGCGCGCAGGAGATAGGTTATGGCCCTGGCTCGCTGTCCACTTTCAGCGTAGTGGTAGGCCAGTGCTTCCAGGATGCGATCTTCGCGGTCATGGTATTGACCTTCCAGCACGGAAGCGATACGAGCGTGCAGTCGCTGCCGCTGGGAAGGGGCAAGATGTTCGTATATGCTCTGGCGAATCAAGGGATGGGCCACATCATACCTGGGCATGGGTTCGGTATCGACCACCCGCACAAGCCCCCGGGCCAGGCATACCGAGAGAGCAGTATCGACCTCAGCCGCGGGCATTTCGGCAGTCCGGAGCAGGAGCTCGCGCGTGAAAGGTTCACCTAGGACCACGGCCAGGTAGAGAAGAGCCTGCGTATTCTCGGGCAGGCGTTCCACCCGGGCCAGGATCATGTGACGCACAGCGGATGGAACCGTGTCGGGGCGGCCTCGCCGCGGTGTCTGTTGCAGATAGCGAGCACGACTCAGCCAGCGGCCGTCTACCCGCCAGGAGCCCTGATGCTGCTCGAGCAATCCCTTCTCCACCAAATCCCGCGTACATTCAATAAGTATAAAGGGATTGCCCTGCGAGGTGGCGTAGAGATACTCCGCCAGGGCCTGCGACCGGGCCGGCGAGATGCCCTGCCATTGTTTGACAAGGTCTTCCAGGTTATGCTGCGTAAGTGGCTGCAACCGTAGTGTAGCGAGGCTGTGGGCCTGACCCAACTCGCGACGCAGCAGTCGGAAGGGGTGGGCGGGGTGCAGCTCCTCAGCCCGATAGGCGGCTACGAACCAGATGTCCTCATCGCGCAGCCGCTGCAGGAGGTAGCGCAGCATGTCGACGGTGTCGGCGTCGGCCCAATGCACATCGTCCACGAAGAATGCCAGGCCCGCATCCCGTATCGCCAGCAGGCCTTGGGCTACGGCTTCGAACAGCCGTTGTCGGGCCGTCGCGCTGCGTTCAACAGGCACGGGCGCAGGCAAATCAGGGTGTGCGGCCCTGATTTCCGGAAGAAGGCGGGAGAGTTCGGACAGCCAGACAGGTGCCAGATCCGCGAAATCCCGGGGGCGTCGCTGCCACTGCTCGCGCAGCGCTTCGATGATCGGATGGAAGGGGATACTCTTGCCGAAAGCATAGCAACGCCCTACAAGGACAGAAACACTGCGAGCCTCGAGCGAACGCAGCACTTCCCTCACAAGCCTGGTCTTGCCGATGCCAGCCTCTCCTTGCACCAGTGTCAGAGAACCGCCTGAGTCGGCCCACCGGGCCAGCAACCAGGCATGTTCCCGCGAGCGACCCAAGAATGGCATGGGTGGAAGCTCAGGAGCGTTGGCGGCGTGGCCATGCTCTTGAGGATAGGACAGCAGGCGTACGAACTGCCGGGGATCACGAATGCGCTCATACAGACGCACGGTTTCGGGAAGGGGTTCGACATTGAGATCCCGATGCAGCAGATGCCGGCAGCGTTCATATTGGGCCAGCGCATCGGCGCGGCGTCCGGCCATGGCGTAACAGAACATGAGCTGACGGTGCGCCCATTCCGACCAAGGCGCCAGATTGAGGAGGCGCTGCAAAACCAGGATGGCTTGTTCATACTCCCCGCGCCGCACATAGAGCCCACTCAAATGGGACGACGCCTGCAATGCCAGCTCTCGAAAGTAGGCCCGCTGGCCCAGCAGCCAGTTCTCGAATTCGGGAGCGTCGTCGAAAGTGAGTCCTTCCATGAAATCTCCGCGATAGAGCGCTACCGCCGCGGAGAGCCGTTCACAGGCTTCGGTGGGAGGGGAGATCGTACTCGCAGTCTTGCTGACGATGGCCCGTACCTCCTGCTCGAAGTCTCTTGCATCCAGACGATGGGGGCTATTTGAATTGAACGCCACATCCCGGCGCGTGATGGTGACATAAGGGCAACGGTCCCCATCCCCCTCAGGACATAGGGATCGACGAATATTCCACAAAGCGCGGCGCAGGCTGCGCGCGGCACGAGCCTGGCCCTGCTCTCCCCACAGCAGCTCGGCGAGGGCCTGGCGACGGTGAACTCCTCGACGAACGAGCAGGTACACCAGCAGAGCCAGGGTCTTGGACGTCTCGAGTTGTACAGGCTGGTCATCGACGTAAAGCTCCGGCGCGCCCAAAAGACGAATGTCCAATATCTTGGCGTCGGACCTGTTTTTCAACGTTTGTTCAACGCGACGGGGCTAGAATACGGGCGAAGAACCTTGTTCCTCGTAGAAGAGTATGAAACAGGTACAACGTAGTTTCCCAACATTATAAGCGCGGAGTGGCGATCTCTCCAATGAACGAACACCGCATCTTCCTTCTACACATTTGGAGTGAGCAACATTCAGGTCCGCCTACCGGTCGCTGGCGGGTGGCCATCGAGGAGCCGCACAGCGGCCGGCGGTGGGCATTCACCAACGCCGACAGGCTCGTCACGTTTCTAGAACAGGTTGCTTCTGGAATGTGGAAAGAAGGGGGCTCTTTATCGGAATCGGACGTCGGGCCTGATTCAAAGCGGACAATGTAGGCGCGTGCGCTCGAGATTGGCGGTACAGCCGGCCGACCTGTGGCGCGTCGCGGCCCCAGGGTGCGCGTTTACAGCAGCAAAGCGAACGCAAACCTGGGATGCCCGGATGACAAGCATGCCGTTGTGTTGTGACCCTGTTGGTGGTACACTGCGGGGCGTGCCGTCACCCCGCTGCTCGGTGTCGACGCAGCGCGATTTCGCTCTCTGTCGTCTCCACCAACCTACGCCACAGGCACGACATGAAGACCCTTGACCAGCATCTCGGTGAACTCTCGGTAATCGAACTGCGTGTTATTGCCCGGCGTCAGGGGCTGCTCGTCGAAGCGGGAGGCAAGGACGTCTTGCTGGCGGAATTGCTCGATCAGATGTCCAACCCCGACCATCTGGCGGCTCTTTGGCAAGAGCTGACGCCGGCGCAGCGCGATTGCCTGCAGGCGCTGGCCGGGCACGACAACCGCATGCCCGTGGCAGCTTTTGAGCGAACCTACGGGGAGCTGCGGCGCTTTGGGCCCGGCCTCTTGCAACAAGAGAAACCCTGGCAGACGCCTACCGGCATCGCAGAAGAGCTCTGGTATCTGGGACTCATCACACGCGGCTTTGAGGAAACCGAGGACGGCCTGCACGAATTCGTCGGCATACCGACGGATCTGTTGCCTCTGCTGCCCATACGCGAACTCTCGCCCCCTCGATTCGAGTTCCCCTCGCCCGCCAACTCGCCTACATCCGAATCGATACGACGGCAGAACGACCGATTGCTGGAAGACCTGGCCACTACCCTCATCTACATCTACAACCAACAGGTGTGGATAACCACCCGCGGGCAGTGGCGGCTACAGGATCTGCAGCAACTCTTTGCCCGCTGGCAGTCACCACCAAAGGAGCGTACCAGTCCCCCGGCGCGCGGTAGCCGCGCTGCCCTCGTACTGCATCTCGCCGAGGAGGCCGGGTTTGTCGTGCGCAGCGGGCGGCAACTCCGGCTCCGGGCCGGCCGCGTGCGGGAATGGCTGCAGCTCACTCGGGTAGAACAGAAGGCCGTCCTCTTCCGGGCATGGTATCAGAGCGAAACCTGGAACGACCTCTGTCTGACACCCGGCCTGCGCTGCGAACCCGGCAATTGGCGTAACGATCCGGTGCTCACGCGAGCCAATGTACTGGACATCCTTCTCCAGGCCCAACCCGAGCAATGGTATGGGCTGGATGCCTTTATCCGGGCCGTGCATGAGCAAGAGCCGGACTTTCAGCGGCCCGATGGTCAGTATGACACCTGGTATATCTCAGACCGCCGGGGCATTCATCTCAGGGGATACGAGCACTGGTTCGATGTCGAAGGACGGCTGCTGCGCTATCTCTTCAAGGGCCCCCTCTTCTGGTTCGGCATGATCGTTCTGGCCGGCGAAGGCGACCTCTGGCAGCTGCATCCACAAGCGGCTCAACTCGTCAGGCCGGATGCCGGAGGTGAAGACCCGGCACCGCCGCTGAAAATAGGGGAGGATTTCCGCATCGTTTTACCCGTGGGAGCCCGGCTCTACGATCGCTTTCGCGTGGCCCGCTTCTGTTCATGGGAAAGCAGTCAGCCCTCCTTCTGTTATCGCATCACACGAAGGGGATTGCGCCGCGCCGCCGCCAGCGGCATCACGCCCCAACAGGTGCTGGAGTATCTGGTCAAGGCAAGTCACGACACCGTGCCGGCCAACGTACGCCAGGCCCTGGAGCGCTTCCGACCCTGAGCATGCCCGCAGCTCTCCCGGCCGGCCTCCCTTTCAGCCGCGCACAACCTCGATACCCCGACCCGCCACCACCTCTCCAACCGGCCAGAGCGATTGACCGATCGTCCGGGCGTATTCGAGCGCTGCGGCCACCTGGTCCGCCGGCAGGGCCATCAGCAGGCCACCCGAGGTCTCGGGACTGAAGCAAAGCACCTGCTGCCACTCCTCCAGACCGGGGGCGAAGCGTACATGGGGCCCGAAGAACTTGCGGTTGTCGAACGCGCCACCGGGGTAGACCCACTCACGGCCCAAGCGCTCGACACCGGGCAACCAGGGCAGGCTGGCAAAATCGAAGCGGAAGCCCACCTGACCCCGGTCCGTCATCTCCCAGGCATGTCCCAACAGGCTGAAGCCGGTGATATCGGTGACGGCGGTGGCGCCAAAGCGCGCCGCGATCTCGGCCGCACTTCGGTTGAGTGCCATCATGCTGCGAGTTGCCGCCTCTATCTCGGCCGCCTCGGCCAGATCGCGCTTCAGAGCCGTGGTGACCACCCCCGTGCCCAGAGGCTTGCTGAGCAGTAACCGGTCTCCCGGCCGCGCGCCACCCTTGCGGGTGATCTGGTCGGGGTGAAGGATGCCCAGGGCGACAAGACCGTACTTGGGCTCGTCATCCTGCACTGTGTGCCCTCCCGCCACGGGGATGCCCGCCTCGCGCGCCTTCTCCGCCCCTCCCCGAATGATCTCCGCCGAGATTTCGAGAGGGAGCGTTTTGGGGAGTGCAGCCACATTCAGCGCCAGAATCGGGGTTGCCCCCATGGCGTAGAGGTCGCTCAGGCTATTGGCCGCGGCAATCGCTCCGTAGGCGTAGGGATCATCCACGATGGGTGTGAAGAAGTCCAAAGTAACGACTACGGCCAGGTCATCACTGACGCGATACACCGCGGCATCGTCGGCCACGTCCATCCCGACGATGAGATCGTCGTAGACGATACCGGCAAATGTCTGCTGGAGAGGACGCAGGACCTGCGTCAGGGCCTCGGCGGCCAGCTTGCTCGCTCAGCCGGCGCAGGCCGCCAGGCTGGTAAGTCGGATACGTTCGCGTTCGCTCATAGGTCTGGATGTAGTGGTGTGGTAGGCTGGATGGGGAGGATAACACAACTCGGGGCCGGCCGTCTACTGGGATATATGACCAGGAGAGAGATGGGCCCTCGACGTCCCCAAGAAACGCACTCCACACCCACCGGTCACCACCCGCGGCTTCAGCCTGGCACACGGCTGCATCTTCTCAAGCCCGGTTTCACTGCCGGCATGGCATCTGTCCATCCACTATTTCGTTGAAGAGGCCTTTCCGTGGCGCGGAACCCGGCTGGCCCTGCACCTGGCCCGCTTTCTCTCGGTAGGTTTGGCCGCCGAAGGTCTATCGCCTCATCCTGGGACCGGTGTGGGTAGAAG
>RFJM01000283.1 GCA_003694905.1 Caldilineae bacterium | reverse complement strand
CTGGCCTCTGGCCGAAGGCCCGAGAGGGCTGACTTCCAGTCAGCCAGCCGGCGCCCGCGCCACATACCGACTAAACTGTTGCAGTGTCCGATATCCAATCCCGCTTTGCCGGGGCATAGCCTCATGCTATACTTCGTCATAACGAGTGTTCGTTGTTCAGAGCTCTTCCCGGCTCGCCTCCCATATACGCATCTGCAGATGCCGGCAGGTAGAGCTTTCTTCAAGCATCGAGTTTGTGGCTGTGGAAAACCTGCTATCTCTCGAAATCACGGTCGTCGAGTTGCTGTTGCTGGTGTCGGTTGTCGCCATGTTGGCGCAGCGCATCCGCGTCCCCTACACCGTCGTCCTGGTACTGGTAGGTCTGTTGCTTTCCTTCCAGCAGGAGCTCCAGTTTTCTCTGACGCCAGAACTCATCCTGCTGCTTATCTTGCCCCCGTTGGTATTCGAGGCCGCACTCCATATCGAGATCACAACTCTGCGGGGGATCATCGTCCCGGTACTCCTGCTGGCGATTCCGGGGGTTTTGCTGGTGATGTTCATCGTCGGAGGCATTCTCAGTCTGTCGGGTCTGGTAGGCTGGCGAACGGCGCTGTTATTCGGCTCACTCATTGCCGCAACCGACCCGGTGGCGGTGGTGTCGCTGTTCAAGGCATTGGGTGCGCCGAAGCGTCTGGCCACACTGGTGGAAAGCGAAAGCCTTTTCAACGATGGCACCACGATCGTGGTCTTTCACATCGTGGTGGCGGTCTTGTTCATGACGGGCTCTGAACAAGGCGGCACGGGCAATCTGTTCGATGTGATGGTCTATGGGGTATTTCAATTCCTGCGTGTGGCGCTCGGGGGCGTGGGCATCGGTGTAGCCGTCGGCATTATCGGCAATCGCATCTTCGCCTTGCTCGACGATCATCTCATCGAGACCACCCTCAGCACCGTGATCGCGTACGGGATCTATGTCTTTGCCGAGAGTTTTCACCTGAGCGGCGTGCTGGCCGTGGTCTCGGCCGGTATACTCATCGGTGCCCGCAGTTCGGGTAGCATGTCGCCGACAACCCGCACGGTGCTGATGAATTTCTGGGAATATGTGGCCTTTCTCGCCAACAGCATCGTGTTCATTCTTATCGGGATGGAGGTGGTGTTCGACCGTCTGGTGGCGGCCTCGTTACCTATCCTGGTGGCGGTCGTGGCGGTGTTGCTGGCCCGCGCCATGTCTGTCTACGCCCTTAGCTTCCTCAGCAATCGCATTGGTGAACGGGTCCCCATATCCTACCAGCACATCCTCTTCTGGGGCGGGCTACGAGGCGCAGTCAGCCTGGCACTGGCGCTGAGTCTCGGCTTCGACATACCCCATCGCGACGTGATCATCAACATGACCTTTGGCGTGGTTCTGTTTACCCTGCTGGTGCAGGCCACCACCATCAACGGCCTGCTGGCCAGGCTGGGGCTGGCGGGGCGCCACAAGGCCGAGCTGGAGTACGAGCGGATTCAGGGCAGACTCCTGGCCGTGCGCGCGGCCTACCAGCGTCTGCGCCAACAATATGACAGCGGTATCCTCGACCCGCTGGCATGGAACATCGTGAAAAACGAGCTGGAGGCGCGCATGAGCGCGTTGCAGCAGGAATTGGACGACTTTGCCGCGGCTAATCCCGAGATCCTGGCCAAGATCATCCACTCGGCTCAGCGAGAAGCACTGCGAACACAGCGCGCTGCCATCATGGACCTGCACCGGGACGGGTTGCTATCTGAATCGGTCGCACACCAGCTCTTTGCAGAGATCGATCAGGCGCTGGAGAGCCCGGCCGCACCGGAAGCGGGGCTCACCTCGGCATAGGTTCGCAGCAATTGGCTCCCGCTAACGCCGGCGCCCGGCACGTTCGCAGACTCACGCGAACGCGTTTCCTCGCCGCGCTCAGGCGATCTGAAAAGCGTCTTCCCGGAGCACTTCATCGAGGACGGTCAGAAACAGTTCGACATCGGCCTGCTGCACTACCATCGGACCACGCATCTTGATGACATTGTGGTACGGGCCGTCGGTGCCGGTGAGGATGCCGCGTTGGCGCAATCGATCCACCAGATGCGCCGCCTCGCGGGTAGCCGGCTCCAGCGTCTCGCGGTCACGCACAAGCTCGATCCCCCAGAAAAGTCCCGACCCCCGCACGTCGCCGATGATGGCATGTTGCTGCGCCAGCGCGCCCAACCCCTGCCGCAGCAGCCCACCCATCGCCAGCGCGTGGGCCTGCAGGTGCTCTTGCTCCAGCACATCCAGGACCGCCAGACCTGCGGCACAGGAGACGGGATTCCCCCCAAACGTGCTGAAGAACTCCATACCGTTGGCGAAAGCGTCGGCGATGGCAGGGGTGGTGATGACCGCGGCCAGGGGATGGCCATTACCGATGGGCTTGCCCAGAACCACGATGTCCGGGACGACATCCTGCGTGGCAAAGCCCCAGAAATGCGTGCCCAGCCGCCCGAAGCCGACCTGCACCTCATCGGCAATGCACACCGCTCCTGCCTCCCGCACAGCACGATACGCGGCCGCCAGATAGCCGGGCGGGAACACGATCTGCCCCCCCACGCTGGGCAGCGACTCGGCAATGAAGGCGGCGATGGGTTGCCCCTGTCGCTCCGCCTCTTGCACACACTCGGCCACATGGCGCGCGTATTTGATCCCCGCTTCGGGGTCATGACGCTTGTAAGGGCCTCGATAATCATCGGGCAGCGGCGCGACATGGACCCAGGGCCGGCGTCCTCTGCCGCCCGGCCCCATGAATTTGTAGGGACTTATGTCGATAAGCGTGGTCGTGTGGCCGTGGTAGGCCGCCTCCAGCACCAGGATATCCTCGCGACCGGTGAAGGTGCGGGCAAGACGCAGCGCCAGTTCGTTGGCCTCCGTGGCCGAGTTGACGAAGAAACAGACGCGCAGCGGCTCGGGCAGGTGCTCGCAGAGCCTCTCGGCGTAGCGCACGATGTTGTCGTGCAGATAGCGCGTGTTGGTATTCAGCAAAGCGACCTGGTCCTGAATGGCCGACACCACGCGGGGGTGGCTGTGTCCGACATGCGCTACGTTGTTGAAGAGATCGAGATAGGCGCGGCCCTGGTCGTCATAGAGATACTGCATCCATCCCCGCACGATCTTGAGCGGCTCGCTGTAGGAGATGCTGAGATTGCGACCCAGCAGCCGACGGCGGCGGCGCAACGTTTCCTCCCTGTCGGGAGGGGGGGCGGGGAAATGCTCAGCGGGGATGCCGGCGATGAGATTGGGGTCAGGGGAAAGGCCGCGCCAGACATCGGCCTGGGAAGGAGGTGCACGGTGGGGGAAGTCCAGGCAGCGGTCCAGCAGATCCAGGATGATCTGGAAATGCAGGTGCGGGGCAACTGCAGTGGTGGCCGAATCGGCCCGGAGATAGCCGATGGTGGCGCCGGCCGAGATGCGTTCACCCCGGTCCAGCTTCGCCCGCGGCTGTAGGTGGACATAGAGCGTGTAGAAAGGCGTGCCGGCAGCGGTGCTATGTCGCAAGATCAGCCGGTGGTCGTCAACGGCTTCCACCTCGCCGGCCAGCGGGGCGCGGACCGTGCCACCGCCAACCAGATACAGGTCCAGTCCCAGATGGATGGTGGGCTGCTCGACGGTGGGATGGGGATTCGCGGCGGCGTCCCCCGCGGCCGGCGTGAGTCTCGGCTCATCGTAGCGCCCGACTCCGACTGCCTTGTGCCGATGTCGCAGCCACTCGCCCACCCGCGCCTCCAGCACCGCGGGCTCATACCGCGCCGGGTCGGCCCCCATCCACAGGCTGCCGACACTCAGGTCGAGTACGTCACACGGCGCGGAAGCGGCATCTGGATCCGTGATAGGCTCACAAGTCCGGTCATGCAACCAGCCTGCCACCTCGGGACCCGCAGGGTGAGGGGACAGGCCGCAGGCCGCGCGCAGAGTATAGTGCGCCAGGCGGGGATGGATCTTTGCCAGCTTCTCCAGTGCGGCCCAGGCACCGGCTTCGCTGATGGTCACATAGGGATCATCGGGAAGCTCTTGCTTGCGTTGCGCCGAGGTGATCACGCTGACGCACAGTCGTGTGCAGATGAGGGGAAAAATCAGCTCGATCTCCTCTTCGTGCAGCGGGTAGACGCGATGGTAGCCCGCAACCACATGCGCCGCCGCGGCCAAGGGATCCTCCTTGTCCAGCAGGGCATAGGCCGCGGCGATGGCCACCTCGCACACGGTCTGTGTCAGCACCATGTCGCCGAAATCGATGACACTCACCACACGGGCAGGCTCCACCCCGCCTCCTGTCACCAGCACATTGTAATCATTGGCATCGTTGTGGATGACGCTGCGGCGAAGTTTCCCAAGCCGCGGTTCCACCTCGGTGCGGTATCGCTCCATAAAAGAGGCTACCAGCCGCCGCCGATGTGGATCGCGTATGGCGTCCAGGTCACGCGCCAGCCTGCCGGCCTGGGCCAGATCCCACCGCAGAGGGCGGCGGGCAGCAGGATGGTGGAACCCGGACAGAGCCAGGTCCAGCCGCCCCAGAAACTCACCCAGGCTTTCCAGAAGCGCCGTGGTATGCGGGCGCACCTCGGCCAGCAAGCGGCCGGGCACATAGCTTAGAAGCCAAACGAGATGCTCCTCGCCTTCCGGCAGCTTCAGCCGCGGGAGCGAGCTGCCGTCGCGGGCCGGGATCACGCGCGGGAGCACCAGGTCGCCCGCGTGTTCGGCCAGATGGCCCAATGCGGCTTGCTGAAGCTCCACCAGGGCCGGCTCCCGGCTCCCGTGCAGGATCTTGAGGACGTAGCGGTTTCCATCAGCCGCAGTGAGCCGAAAGTTGGCATCCATTTCGCCGGGCAAAGCCTCGGCCGCCGCATCCAGACCGTAGTAGCGCGCCGCGAGCGCTGCGGCCTCATCCGTGCTGATGTAGGGTTTTGTGAGCTGCATCATGCCGTGCTCCAAGGGAGAATACGCGGGGCATTTTACATTCACTGCGAGGGCCCCACATAATCCGCAGACAGGGACATTTGTCTCAGCCCCCGGCGAGGGTTTTTTGCCAATTTTCAGGAGCCGCGATATACTTGCACCCAGTTCCATCCTTGGAGGAGAAGGCCTTATCCATGAACAACCCAGAACAACTACCAGAAACACCCAATCAGGAGGTCATGCCTATCCCGGTCCCCCCGAGCGACGCCACGGAAATCGACGGCATCGAGCCTGAGGGTGAAACCTCAGTTCACCCCATGGAGTTGCTTCTCAACGAAGACACGTACAATTTCCGCGAACTCGAAGTTGGCGAAACCATCGAAGGCACCATTGTCAGTATCAGCGACAACGAGGTTCTCGTTGACATCGGCTCTAAATCAGAGGGTGTGATTCCCGCACGTGATTTGGACCGGGTTGATGAGGAGATTCGCAACAATCTGAAAGAAGGCGATACGATATTCATCCAGGTCGTGCGGCCGGTCAGCCGCGACGGTCATGCGATTCTCTCCCTGTCGCGGGCACTGGCCGAGTATGATTGGCAGCGTGCGGCCGAATTGCTGGAATCGGGCGAGGTGTTCGAGGGCGAAGTCAGCGGTTACAACAAGGGCGGCGTCATCGTCTATATCG
>RFJM01000282.1 GCA_003694905.1 Caldilineae bacterium | reverse complement strand
CTGCCCCAACGCTACTTCTATGCCGGCCCCGCCTTTCGCTACGAAGAGCCGCGCGCCGGCCGCCAGCGGGAATTCTGGCAGGCCGGCATCGAGCTCATCGGCGCCGATGGCCCCGACGCCGACGCAGAGGTGCTCGCCTTTGCGGCCACGGCCCTGGCCCAGACCGAACTCGAACAAGTGCGGTTCACCCTTGGTCATCTCGGCTACTTCCATGGCCTTATCGAACACCTGCAACTGCAACCGGCACAGGTCGAAGAACTCCAGTCGGCGCTGGACCGCAAAAGCAAGGATGACCTCAGCGCCTTTGTACATACACTGGACCTCGCGCCCGAGGATCGGGCAACCCTGCTGGGCCTGCTCGAACTTAGTGGCCGTCAGGGCGAGGGAGTTCTGGCTCGGGCCGCCGCGCTGGCCCGTAACCAGAAAATGGCCGGGGCCGTGAAACGGCTCGTCGAAGTCGAAGCCCGGCTCGATCACTACGGCGTCAAACATCTCTTCCTGGTGGATCTGGCCGATGTACGCGGCATGAACTACTACACCGGGATTACCTTCAAAGCTTACACTCTCCAGATGGGCTCGGCCATCGTTAACGGCGGCCGCTACGACAACCTCATCGGCCATTTCGGACCCTCTCGACCGGCCGTTGGCTGTGCTTTCTACCTCGACCGTATCCTACTGGCGCGTGCGCGTCAGTATGGCCCACCACCCGATCCCCGGCCCGACCTGCTCATCCACCCGTGCCCATGCGGCACCTACGTTCGCCTGCTCGAGGCTGCCCGCACCGCCGGCTATAGCGCCGCCCTGGCCCTCGGCCCCGAATCACCGGATCCCTCCATCCCCGACGTCTACTGCACCTGCACCGGCTCTGTGCGGATCCTCGAATCCCAAGGCGAACTGGAACAGCCCCTCGAAGAGTGGCTCGCATCTCTCTCCGACTCTTGAACTCCTCCCAGCCATGCTCACCATTGCTCTGCCCAAAGGCCGCCTGACCGATGACGCCCTGGTCTGGATCGAACGCGCGGGTTGGCCCCTACCCGAGACCACCAACGGGCGGCGGCTGGTTGTGCCCAGCGCGGACGGCAGTCTGCAGTACGTCATGGCCAAGCCCATGGACGTGCCCGTCTTCGTCGAGCAAGGCGCGGCCGACCTCGGCATTGCCGGGCTCGACGTCCTGCGCGAACGCGCGGCCGACGTTTTCGAGCCCATGCGGCTTCCCTTCGGCTACTGCCGTCTTGCGGTAGCCGGTCCGGCCTCTCGCGCCAGTCGCCCCTTGCGCCTGGACGTCTACCCCCGAGTGGCGACCAAGTTCCCCCGACTCACCGGCGACTACTTCCGCAGCCGGGGCATCTCAGCCGAGCTCATTGTCCTCAGCGGCTCCGTCGAACTCGGCCCCCTGGTCAATCTGGCCGACCTCATCGTCGACCTGGTCCAGACCGGCACCACCCTGCGCGAAAACGATCTCGTCGAGCTCCGCACCATCCTTGAATCTCAGGCCGTGCTCATCGTCAACCGCGCCAGCTATCGCCTGCAGCGAGACGAGATCGAACCCTTGCTGGCGGCCATGCGCCGCGCCATCGATCGCGAGACCCCAGCATGAGCCCTGACCGCGTCCCCACCCCCCGCTCACTCCCCGGCGTCCGGCCCGATATCGCCCGAATGGAACCGTACGAACCCGTCGTTCCCTTCGAGGTGCTCAGCCGTCAGCTCGGACGCGCGCCGCACGAGATCATCAAGCTCAATGCCAACGAGAACCCCTACGGCCCCTCCCCCAGGGTCGTCGAGGCGCTCAGCCGCTTTCCCTGGTACCACATCTACCCCGACCCGCAACAAACCGAACTACGAGAAGCCCTGGCCGGCTATGTGGGCGTGCCGGCCGACCACATTCTGCCGGGCCATGGTGCCGACGAACTCCTCGATCTCCTCTGCCGCATCTTCCTCATGCCCGGTGATCGAGTCGTCAACTGTCCTCCAACCTTTGGCATGTACGCTTTCGACGCCCTGCTCAGCGGCGGCCAGGTTGTCAACGTGCCTCGCGATGATGACTTCCGGCTGACTGTCACGGGTATCGAAAGTGCCGTCCTGGATTCCGATCCCCCGCCCAAGCTCCTCTTCCTTACCTCCCCAAACAACCCCGACGGCAGCCTTGTTCCTCGGCCCGTCCTCCGCCGCCTGCTGCAGCTCCCCGTCATCGTCGTTGTGGACGAAGCCTATATCGAGTTTGCGGAGGACACTCCCACCGTCGCCAGCTGGGTGCCCGACACCCCCAACCTCATCGTGCTGCGTACGTTCAGCAAATGGGCCGGCCTGGCCGGGCTACGGTTGGGCTACGGCATCTTCCCCCTGCACATTATCGAACATCTCTGGAAGTTCAAGCAGCCTTACAACGTCAACGTAGCGGCCACCGTAGCCGGTCTCGCCAGCCTTGCCGATCTCGCCCTTCTGCAGCAGCGCATCGAGGCCATCAAAGAGGAGCGCCGGCGTCTCTTCGCGGCTTTGCGCGACATCCCCTATTTGCAGCCGCTCCCCAGCCAGGCAAACTTCATCCTGTGCCGCGTGCACGGTCGCTCTGCTCTCGGCCTGCACCGGACCTTGGCCGAACGAGGCATCCTGGTACGCTACTACGACAAGCCCGGCCTGCGCAACACAATTCGCATCAGCGTTGGCCGCCCCCAGGACACCGACAGCCTCGTCACCGTGTTGCGCGAGCTCGTCACCTGACTTCCCTTTCCTCCCTTGCCACCACCTACCCCTCCCACTAGCCCATGAGCGCCATCGAGATCACCCGCACCACCGCCGAAACCGACATTCGCCTGAGCTTCGACCTGAACGGCGACGGCACCACCGACATCCACACGGGCATCGGCTTCTTCGATCACATGCTGGCCCTCTTCGCCTCCCATGGCCTCTTCGACCTCAGCATCTCGGCCCGCGGCGACCTGCACATCGACGAGCACCACACCGTCGAGGATGTGGGTATCTGTCTGGGTCGGGCGATTGCCCAGAGCCTGGGAGACCGTGCCGGCATCGTGCGTACCGCCCACAGCTACGTGCCCATGGACGAGGCCCTGGCCCTGGTTGCAGTCGATCTCGGCGGCCGGCCCTACTGCGTCTTTCACGCCGACTGGCATACTCCCCGCATCGGGGGTCTGGGCACCGACCTCATCGGCCACTTCTTCGAGTCGGTCGCCATCCACGCAGCCATGAACCTGCACGCGCGGGTGCTCTACGGCCGCAACGACCACCATCAATGCGAGGCACTTTTCAAGGCTTTTGCCCGCGCCCTCGATGCAGCAAGCCGCCAGGACCCTCGCCGCCGCGGGGTCCCCTCGACCAAAGGAACCCTCACCGCCTAGCTCTTTCGCCCAAGCAGTGGCGATCCCTCATGATTGCAATTATCGACTACAACATCGGCAACGTGCGCAGCGTCCAAAAGGCCGTTGAAGCTGCCATTCAGCAGACGGGCATAGAAGAACCGGTGCTTCTGACAGCCGATCCCCGTCTCATTCTCGCCGCCGACGGGGTGATCCTCCCCGGCGTGGGTGCTTTCGGTGCCTGCATCACCAACTTGCGTAGGACCAACCTCTCCTCGGTGGTACGAGATGTGGTGGTAGCGCGCAAACCCTTGTTGGGCATCTGTGTGGGCATGCAGATGCTGTTCGAGGAAAGCGAGGAGATGGGAACCTGGCGGGGACTCGGACTACTGCCGGGACGTGTGCGGCGCTTCGACGACACACTGCGCGTGCCCCAAATCGGCTGGAACCAGCTTCACATCCGTCGCGCCGATCCCCTGGTGGCCGGCATCCATGACGGTGCCTATGCCTACTTCGTCCATTCCTACTACTGCGATGCTGAAGACCCCGAGGATATCGTCGCCACCACCGACTACGGTATCGAGTATCCTTCCATCGTGCGTCGGGACAATATCTGGGGCATCCAATGTCATCCTGAGAAGAGTCAGGCAGTCGGGCTGCGTATCCTGCGCAACTTTGCCAGCCTGTGCCATGCCCCTGTAGCCGCTACATAGCCCGGTCCGTGTTGCCCCGCCACCATCGGCTTCACCCTTTCCCTACTTGCCTACCCTGCCATGATCATCTTCCCAGCCATCGACCTGCGCCGCGGCCGTTGCGTTCGCCTGCGCCAGGGTGACCCTGCCGCCGAAACCGTCTTCGGCGACGACCCGGTGGCCATGGCCCGCCATTGGGTCGACCAGGGTGCTACCTGGCTACACGTGGTCAATCTGGACGGCGCCTTCGGCGAGGGCGTCCGGGCTGAGACCATCGCGGCAAGTACCCCCATCTCGGCTCAAATATCCTCGCTCCCCATCAACCTGCAGCGGCTCTACCACATTCGCCGGGCTGTGGATGTCCCCATCCAATTCGGTGGAGGCATGCGCACCCTGGATGACGTGGCCCTAGCACTGGGTTTGGGGGCCGACCGGGTGGTGCTGGGCACCGTGGCCGTACAGCAACCCCATCTGGTGCGCGAGGCACTGGCACGCTTTGGCGCGGAACGGATTGTGGTGGGAGTCGACGCACTGAAGGGCAAGGTGGCCACCCACGGCTGGCGGCAAACCTCCGACCGGGACGCGGTGACCCTGACGCAGGCAATGGCTCGAGCCGGCGTGCGCCGCGTGGTGTACACCGACATCGCTCGGGACGGCATGCTCGCCGGCATCAATTTAGAGGCCACCGTGGAGCTGGCCCGCCGCGCGGGTCTGGGGGTTATTGCTTCCGGGGGCGTGCGTGACCTGGATGATATCCGTGCCTTGTTGGAACACCGGCACGAAGGCATCGAGGGTGTCATCGTAGGCCAGGCGCTGTATACCGGCTCGCTGGATCTGGCCGCGGCCCTGGCCCTGGTTGGGGCAGCGGGCGAGCGCTGACCGCGGCCAGCAGCAACGCCACCAAAACGGCACCCCGCCAGCTCACCGTCAGCCAGAGCGTGGTGTCGAACAAGCCCACCGCCAGCAGGGCTGCCCACAAACCCAGCCGGTAACCGGACCCTCGCGCCTGTCTCAGCCCGGCCAGAGCCAGTACGAGCCAGGCCAGCCCGCCCATCAGGCCCAGTTCGGCAAGCACCAGCAGAGGAACATTGTGCACCACAAAGGCCTTCGGGCGGATGGCGCGGGCGGCCTCACGATAGTTCCCCAGACCCACTCCCCGCCAGGGATGACGGCGGATCACCTGCAAGGCGACGTCGATATCGCTGCCACGCACCGCCAATGACATACGCTCCGTAGGTGTGTTGGCGATGTCGACGAACCGGCTCAGGGCCAACTCTCGATTGGCAACCAGAAAGATCGCTGTCACCAGCAACGGCAGGAGCACGGCCATCCTCTGTTGTCGGCCGGGCCACTGCCCTCGCGCTCGGCTCAGCGCCTCTGCCCCCCAGCCGGCCAGCCCGATGGCCAGCGCCAGCCACGCCGAACGAGAGAAAGACGCGGCCAGTCCCAGAGCACCGAGGGTACACGCTCCTGCAGCCCATGCCAGGCGCCATCCTCGCAACCGCGTCAGCATGGGCATCGCCAGCAACAAGCTCAGCGCCAGCACGCTTCCCAGCAGGTTTGGATAATTGGTCAGCCCGTACCCTCGCAGAACGCGTTGCCCATCCGCCACCACCACGAATATCCCCGGCTCCTGCGGATCGAGACTCATTTCGCCCAGCCAGTAGAGCCCCACCTCCCGCTGCCAGGCGAACTGTGCCACCGCCACACCCCCTTGCACCAGCATGACCAGTAGCAGAGGCAACAGGAGCGGAGGCCGTTCATTGATTACGAACAGATAGACTACCCAGCCCAGCATCAATGCGGAGAAGGCGCGAGCGCCATCGGCCGATAGAGAGACGGTCATGCTCAACAGCGCGGCCAGGGTGAACACACCCAAAGCGCCGGTCAACGCCATTCCTCCCCAGTTCCATTTCTTACGCTCGCGCAGCTCCAGCAGGCCCCAACTCGCCAGCCACAGCACGGGAATCAGTAGCGCTGTGCCGATGGTCTGGTCTCCCAGCCGGGCCAGGGGCAGCCACCGCAGCGGCCCTGCCTGCCCCGTCTGGCTGCGGGTGCCCAGCACCAGCACCAGCGTGAGAGCAAACAAGAGCTGCGACAGGTCACGCAGCGAGGTGCCGAACGTGAACGCTGGCAGGAACTTGGACATGGTCACACCTTAGCCGCGAGAGTCGGATTCTGCAAGTGCATGAGTCAGCCGGAATGACACCGGCTTGCCACCGCCTTCCTGCCTTGTGACGGCTCTGACAGGCCGATCGCCGGCCGTATCGCTCACGTCCCTCACCTTGTTTTGGATTGAGCCTGCACATTCTTTCGGCATCCCTGGCCATATCGCGATCCGGGGGCGCGTTGCATCTTGGGGGCGGTTTACTGCCGTCCAGCAGCCCTCCCTCTCGCCTTTCTCCGGAAGGGGT
This sequence comes from Caldilineae bacterium, assembly GCA_003694905.1. GTDB lineage: Bacteria > Chloroflexota > Anaerolineae > J102 > J102 > J102. The sequence continues at coordinate 3,709 of RFJM01000282.1, read as the reverse complement.
CGGCCGCGGAGACAGGCGCGGTCATGGCCCGCTCGCGAACCGGCGATGCAGCATCCGCGCCTGCCCCGAGTTCTGTCCCATCCTGGCCAGCACCTAGGTGCAGCAGGCGTTTCTGACAGATCGGGCTGAGAAAGCCCGGCTTAGCCGCGGCAGGCCCAGAAAAAGCGGAGATTCCGCGCTTCATCGCATGCTTCCATACTTTTATTTGACGGCGACCCCGTGTACAATAAGATTGTGAAGAGGCGACAAAGGCGTGCGCCTCCCTTTTTTGTTTACCATCCTGGCTTTGTGCTGAAGCCAGTTCAAGGAGAAAGTATTCAATGACCGAAAAACGTCCCGTCTCCGTCCGCGAGCTTGAATCCGTCGTCATCCGATTTGCCGGCGATTCGGGAGACGGCATGCAGCTCACGGGTAACCAATTTACGAACACAGCAGCAATTGTGGGCAACGACATCAGTACCTTGCCCGACTATCCTGCCGAAATCCGCGCGCCGGCGGGCACCCTTGCGGGGGTAAGTGGCTTCCAGGTGCAACTGGCGGAAACTGATATCTGGACGCCCGGCGATGCGCCTGACGTCCTCATCGCCATGAATCCGGCCGCGCTCAAGGCCAGCCTGGGCGACCTGGGTCAGGGGGCCTCTATCATTGTCAACACCGATGCCTTCACCCCGGCCAACCTGGCCAAGGCCGGCTATGAGACCAATCCCCTTGAGGACGGTTCTCTGAACGCCTTCCATGTCTACGAAGTGCCCATCACCTCGATGAATCGGGCGGCAGTCAAAGATGTGAAAGGCCTGTCGCCGAAGGAAGTCGACCGCAGTCAGAACTTCTTTGCGCTGGGCTTGGTTTACTGGATTTACGACCGCCCCCTTGAGAACACCATCAGGTGGATCAAGAAGAAGTTCGCCAAACGGCCGGAAGTGGTAGAGGCCAATATCAAGGCCCTGCAGGCGGGTTACTTCTTCGGCGACACCACGGAAGCGTTTCAGGTGCGCTATCGCATCAAGTCGGCCTCTTTGCCCGCAGGCACCTACCGCAAGGTCAGCGGCAACGAGGCCATCGCCATGGGGTTGGTGACGGCGGCAAAGAAGGCCAACAAGCCCCTGTTCTACGGTTCCTATCCCATTACGCCGGCCAGCGACATCCTCCACGCGCTGTCACCACTGCGCAATTTCGAAGTGCTTACCGTGCAGGCGGAGGACGAGATCGCGGCCATGGGGGCCACCATCGGCGCGGCCTTCGGCGGCGCGCTGGCCGTTACCGGGACCAGCGGGCCCGGTATCGCCCTGAAGAGCGAGGCGATGAATCTGGCCGTCATGCTGGAGCTGCCGATGGTGATCATCGATGTACAGCGCGGTGGTCCCAGCACGGGCCTGCCCACCAAGGTCGAGCAGGCCGACCTGTTGCAGGTGATGTTCGGGCGTAATGGCGAGAGCCCCATCGCAGTCGTGGCGCCCGCCACCCCATCGGAGTGTTTCGACTTCGCCATCGAAGCGTTCCGGTTGGCCATCCGTGCCATGACGCCCGTCGTGCTCCTCTCAGACGGCTATCTGGCCAACAGTTCGGAACCCTGGCAGATTCCCGACCCGGACGAGATCCCCCCTCTTCATATCGAGCATCCTCGCACCACCAATAATGAGGATCATTTCCTGCCCTACAAACGTGACCCCGAAACGTTGGGTCGGCCCTGGGCCTTGCCCGGTACACCGGGTCTCGAGCATCGCATCGGTGGGCTGGAAAAGTCGCCGGAGTACGGCAATGTGTCCTACGCGCCGCGCGATCACCAGCAGATGGTGAACGAACGGGCAGCCAAAGTGGCCCGCCTGGCAGATGTCATCCCCGAGCAGACGGTTTTTGGCCCCGAAAGCGGCAAACTGCTGATCGTGGGTTGGGGCAGCACTTACGGTGCCATCCATGCGGCCGTATCCCAGGCCCGCGCCAAAGGCCAGACCGTCGCACACGCGCATATCCGCTATCTGAATCCCTTCCCCAAGAATCTCGGTGACATCCTCAATCGCTACGAGAAAGTGCTGGTACCCGAACTGAACATGGGCCAGTTGAGCCTCTTGCTCCGAGCGCGCTATCTGCGCGAGATCATCCCCTTGAACAAAGTTCAGGGACAGCCCTTCAAGGTCGCCGAGATCAGCACCATGATCGATCGAATCCTGGCAGGAGACATATCATGACCATAGCAGAGCCGATCACACTCACGCGAAAGGATTTCCAGTCCGACCAGACGGTGCGATGGTGTCCCGGTTGCGGAGACTACGCCATCCTGGCACAGATGCAGAAGACCTTGCCCGAACTGGGGATCCCGAAAGAGAGAATCGTTTTCATTTCGGGTATCGGTTGTTCCAGCCGTTTCCCCTACTACATGGATACCTACGGCATTCACAGCATCCATGGACGGGCCCCGACGCTGGCCACCGGCCTGAAAGTGGTGAATCCCGAGCTATCCGTGTGGGTAATCACCGGTGATGGAGATGGTCTGTCCATCGGGGGCAATCATCTGATCCATGCCTGCCGCCGCAACGTGGATATCAACATCGTCTTGTTCAACAACCGGATATACGGACTCACCAAGGGTCAATATTCGCCCACTTCCCCCCAGGGCATCCGCACCAAGTCGTCGCCTATGGGCAGTCTGGAAACACCGCTGAATCCCATATCTGTGGCGCTTGCAGCCGAGGCGACCTTTATCGCCCGTACGGTTGATGTCATCCAGTCCCACATGGGGGATATGTTCCGCCGCGCGGCCGCTCATAAGGGCGTTTCCTTCGTGGAGGTATTCCAAAACTGCGTCATCTTCAACGATGGTGCCTGGGAACCCTACAGCAACCGCAAAGTGCGAGACGACAACAATCTGTACCTGGAACCCGGACAGCCCATGATCTTCGGCAAGAAGAGAGACAAGGGGCTGGTCTTGGGCGCCCGCGGCCTGGAGGTCGTGGAACTGGGCGAGAAGTACGACGAGAAGGATCTGGTCGTCCACGATCCTACTAACGTCGAACTGGCCTTCTTACTCAGCCGGCTCGACTATCCTATGCCCCTGGGTGTTATCCTCGAAGTCCAGAAACGGACGTATGAAGATGGCCTGTGGGGCCAGGTGGCCCAGGCAAAGGAACAGAAGGGCGAAGGCGATCTGCGCACGCTCTACTACAACGCGGATACCTGGACCGTGGGTTGAACCCGAGCATACGCGCCGGACAAGCAAAACGCCCGTCCTCTCATCTCGAGGACGGGCGTTGTTGTCCGGCTGTGGGGGAGGGCTTAGAGGCCACCGCGACGGTCGCGGCGCCGCTGCGCCTGACGCGCCTTGCGGATCGCTTTTTGCTTTTGCAGACGGCGCAGTTCACTCGGAGGCGTAAACCAGCGCTTGCGACGCACTTCGGGCAGGATGCGCGCCTTCATGACTTCCTTGCGGAAGCGTCGCAAAAGGGAATCCTGCGATTCGCCTGGATTCAGCTTGACGCTCATTGAGATCTCACCTCCTTTTTCATAAAAGTTGCCAGGGGCGCGCCCCTGGCACAGCTGTGATGATACCTCTTGCCGTGGATTCTGTCAAATTCGACTCGGTTCTAAAGTCTGTTGGTGGCAGAAGGAGGGGAGTGTGTTTTAACTTGGGTGCAGCTCGCGGGCGGCGCCCCCCGGAAACGTCGCGGCCACACGCAACCGCTCTCCCACCGCTTCGGCATGCCGTGTCATGCCG
>RFJM01000281.1 GCA_003694905.1 Caldilineae bacterium | reverse complement strand
AGCCTGTCCTACATGCAGCTTTGCCCGAAAGCTGAACCCTCGGCCGCGCGTCTCGCCGGCCGACGCCGCAGATGCGGGGGCGCTCCCCCGCACGACCCCTTGCAAGGGCGCCCTTACCGGCCCAGCACGGCGGCTGCCCCCGTGTTGAAACACACCCCAGTGCGTCTCGACGTCTTGCAAATTGCGCCATCCTGTGCTAAATTAAGGCAGGTTAACTCAAGTGTCGATCGCAACATCAGTCCGAAACCGCTGAATTACAGCGTCGTAATTTCGCCCCTACCGCGGAACAGACAACGATGACTGCAGCCCGATGGTCACAATTCCACGTTCGGCCAGGCGACAGGTCCACACAGGCGGAGGAGTGCGCAGAGAGGAGTGAAGGCCGACAACCAATGTGGCCTATCAAACTCAATCCCTGATTGAGTGATGATAGAATTATCAATGTATTTTTCCCCATCACGTTCTTTCCAATGGAGGTGAATGGAGATAGAGCAAGACATTCTCACACCTGTTCCGTCCTCTCGTCTCTCCCTAAACCCGACTCACTCAGCTTATCCAAAGGAGGATAAATCATGAGTACAGCCCGAAGGTATGTCGTTATTTCCGTGCTCATTACCATGTTTGCCGTGGTCATCGCTGCCTGTGCAGGTGCAGCCCCTGCCGGTGGGCAACAGGTGGTGGAAGTGACCAAGGTCGTGGAAGTGACCAAAGTGGTCGAGGTTCCGCAGGAACAGGCGGTCACCATCCCCGAGGGAGCCGTGGTCATCGACTTCTGGCATGCCTTTGGTGGCGGCCGCAAGCTGCTCATCCAGCGCATGGTCGATGACTTCAACTTCACGCATCCGGGCATTTTTGTGCGGGTGGAGAATAAGGGTTCCTACCGCGATACATTGAATGCCGCCATCCTGGCTGCGCAGCAGGGCAACCCGCCCCACATCGTGCAGATCTTCGAGATCGGCTCGCAGCTGGCCCTCGACAGCGGCATCTTCGTTCCCTTTGAGGACTATGCCCCCGAATTCGACGCCAGCGACCTGATCGAAGGTGTGGCCAACTACTACAACTTCGGCGGCAAGTTCTACTCGATGCCGTGGAACTCCTCCAACCCCATCCTCTACTACAACAAGGACATCTTCCGGGCGGCCGGTCTGGATCCCGAAGCGCCGCCGGAGACCTTCGAAGAGATGCTGGCCGTATGCGAGCAGATCGTCTCCAGCGGTGCTGCCAAGAACTGTGTCTCCTGGCCTCTGCATAGCTGGTTCTTCGAGCAATGGATGGCCAACATGGGCGCCGAGCTGGCCAACAACGAGAACGGCCGCGCGGCTCGCGCCACCGAGGTGTACCTGACCGGCGATGCTGCCAAGGAGATCGTCTCCTGGTGGAAGGAGATGTTCGACAAGGGCTACTATGCCTACAGCGGCAAGCTGGAGGACTGGGACGGCGCCGACGCCATCTTCGTCTCCGGCCAGGCTGCCATGGAGATCACCTCCACCAGCGACGTGGTCAATCGCCAGAATGACGCCGCCGCCAACGGCTTCGAACTCGGCACCGGCTACCTGCCCTATCCGGAGAACAGCGAGCGCATGGGCGTGATCGTCGGCGGTGCCAGCATGTGGATGAGCGGCGGTCATCCGGACGAAGAAATGGCTGCCACTGCGGAATTCATCGAATGGTTCACCAACACCGAAAACGCCATCCGCTGGCACAAGGGCACCGGCTACTTCCCCATCCGCAAGTCGGCCGTGGAAGTGCTGGAGAAGCAGAAGTGGTTCGAGAAGAACCCCGCCTACCGCGCCGCCTTTGATCAGCTCCTGAACACCAAGCCCGTGCGGGCCACCCAGGGTGCGGTCATCGGTGCCTTCCCCGAGGTGCGCACCATCATCGAGCAGGCCATCGAGAAGGTTCTCGCCGGAGAGGCCAGTGTCGACGATGCCCTGGCCGAGGCCAAAGCCCAGGCCGATAAGGCCATCGCCGATTACAACAAGTCCGTCGAGTAACCCTTCACTGCCTCTCTCTTGCAGTCGAATTCCACTCTGATCTGAGATCGGGTGGCCCCCGTTTCAGGGCGGGTCGCCCGATCTCGATCCATTCACGAACCTGCTATGAGCACAGCGAGATTCAAAGGGAGATGGCTGCCCTGGCTATTCCTCCTCCCTACCCTCATTATTCTTCTGGTTTTTCTTTACTATCCGGTCATACAGACCTTTCGCCTGTCTTTCTACCGGGTCGCCTTCCTGGGACTGAAAACCCAGTTCTCGGGGCTTGAGAACTATATCGACCTGGCCAAGGATTCCACGTACCATCACACTGTGTGGGTGACGGTGGTTGTTGCGGCCGCAGTCGTTGTCATCGGACTCTCCGTGTCCCTGGCCATTGCCATGTTGGCCAATCAGAAGATACGCGGCGCCTCGGTCTATCGCATTCTCCTGATCTGGCCGTTTGCTCTATCGCCGGCAGTTGCGGGTGTTGTGTTTCTCTTCATGTTCTCGCCGGGCTTCGGGGTGGTCAACTACATCACCTCCCTCATCACCGGTACCGAACTCAACTGGCTGGGCAACCCGCGACTGGCCATTCTCCTGGTTATCATGGCCAGCGTGTGGAAAAACCTGGGCTACAACATCGTCTTCTACCTGGCTGCCCTCCAAAACCTGAATACCGAGGTCCTGGAAGCCGCCTCCATCGATGGCGCCAATGCCTGGAAGCGCTTCCGCCACGTGACCTTTGCCCTGCTCTCGCCCATGACCTTCTTCTTGCTCATTACCAACATCACGTATTCCTTTTTCGATGTCTTCGGCATGATCGACATCCTCACCAAGGGCGGGCCCCTGGATGCGACCAACGTCATGATCTACAATCTCTACCGAGACGCCTTCGAATACTACAAGACCGGCCTGGCCTCGGCCCAATCGGTGATTCTCTTCCTGTTGGTCGTGGGTCTGACGCTCATCCAGTTCCGAACCAGCGGTCGCCAGGTTCACTACGGAGGCTGAGCCATGCAGTTGCCTTTGAAACGACGCACGCGAAACGAAATCCTGACCCATATCGCCCTGATCTTCGTGGTGCTGGTGGTGATGTCGCCCGTCCTTTTCGCCCTGGCGAAATCCACCCAGACGCGAGCCGAGGTCTACCGCTTCCCGCCCATGCTCGGGCCCGGTACCGCCGGCCTCTTCAACTACCGCGCCGTGTGGAACCAATTCGACCTGGGCATCTTCATGAAGAACACCCTCATTGTGGCCGGCATTGTCATGTTCTTCAAAACCCTCTTTTCCATGTTGGCGGGTCTCGGGCTGGTCTATTTCGACTTTCCCCTCAAGGACTTTGTCTTCTACTTCATCCTCTTCACCCTGATGATGCCTACCGAGATCATGATCGTCGCCTTGTTCAAGTTGGTCTCGGAACTGGGCTGGGGGGATAGCTACGCGGCCTTGACCGTGCCCTTCCTGGCCAGCGCCACGGGTGTCTTCCTCTTCAGGCAGCACTTCTCCAGTATTCCGGCCGATCTGGCCGACGCGGCCCGAGTCGATGGTGCCGGACCCGTCCGGTTCCTCTGGAGCATCCTGGTTCCCATGTCCTGGAACACCATTGCCGCACTGGCGTTGATTCAGTTCATCTACATGTGGAACCAGTACATCTGGCCCCTGGTAGTCATTCGCGAGAATGCCCGTCAGCTCATCCAGGTGGGCCTGCGCGGGCTGACCAACCAGCAGGACACCACCAACTGGGGCTTTGTCATGGCCGCGGCCATCCTGGCTATGCTGCCCCCCATGATCGTCTTTATCCTGCTCCACGAGCAATTCACAAAAGGGTTTGCTTTAGGCCGTGAAAAGTAAAACCCATAAGGTTGCCGTGATCGCCCATCGGGGGGCGCGCAGCCTGGCTCCCGAAAACACCCTGGCTGCCGCCCGCCGCGGCTACGAGGTGGGTGCCGACATGTGGGAAACCGATGTCGCCGTGACTGCGGACGGCGAGCTCATCCTCTTCCACGACGACTCACTTGCCCGCACCACCGATGCCGCCGAACGATTCCCCGACCGGGCTCCCTGGACCTTCACAACCTTCACTCTGGCCGAAATCCGTACCCTGGACGCCGGGAGCTGGTTCGTCAGACAGGATCCCTATGGCCAGATCGCGGCCGGCGCCGTCGACCCTGCCACTGCGGCTTCCTACATCGGCGAGCGCGTGCCGACGGTGCGAGAAGCCCTGCAACTGACCAAGGAACTCAACTGGTGCATTAACCTGGAGCTCAAACGCCAGCCCGCTCCGCAGGAACACTTCCCCCTGGTCGACGCCGTACTCAAAGTCATCGACGAAGTACATCTGCCCGACGATCAAATCATCATCTCCTCGTTCAACCACGCCTGGTTGCGTCAGGTGGCGGCCATGCGCCCCCGTATCGAGTGTGAGGCCCTGGTGGGATTCTCGAAGACAGAGCCGCTGCAGTGGGAAAAAACGGAATTCGGTGTTTACAACGTTCGCTACACCCTCATCACACCGGAGGAGATGCGAGCACTGGCCGCACGAGGTGTCGCCGTCAACCTCTTCACGGTCAATGACGAGGAAGCCTGGCGTCAGGAAATCGAAGCCGGCGCCGTCGGCATCATCACCGATTTCCCCCAAAAACTGATTGCCATGCTCGAAGCCAACAGCCTTTGAACCGGGAGATACCATGAAGCAAGACAACACGCCCGGCATGCTCACGCTGGAGCGGCTGCGGGAACTGGTCACAGCCGGTGAGATCGAAACCGTTGTCACCGCTTTCCCCGACCTCTACGGCAGGCTCATGGGCAAGCGCATTGCCGGTGACTTCTTCCTGGAGCACGTCGCTCGCGAGGGTATGCACGCCTGCAACTATCTGCTCACCGTCGACATGGACATGGAACCGGTCCCCGGCTACGCCTACGCCAACTGGGAGCTGGGCTACGGCGATTTCCATTGCCTGCCCGACCTAAGCACCCTGCGACGTGCCACCTGGTTGCAAAAATCCGCCCTGGTGCTCTGTGACATCCTCGACAACGAGAGCCACACACCTGTGGCCGTGGCGCCGCGCAACATCCTCAAACGGCAGATCGAGGCTGCGGCCGCGGCCGGCTACACCGCTATGGGCGGTTCCGAGCTCGAATACTACATCTTTACCAACTCCTACGATGAGGCCCGAGCCGCCCACTACCACGACCTAAAACCCATCGGCGCCTACATCGAGGATTATCACATCCTGCAGGGCGGTCGCGAAGAAGTGCTCAACGCGGCCGCCCGCAAGCACCTGGCCCAGAGCGGTGTCCCCGTCGAGTTCAGCAAAGGGGAGTGGGGCCCGGGCCAGCATGAGCTCAACATCCGCTATGCCGACCTGCTGACCATGGCCGACCGGCATACCCTCTACAAACAGTGCTTCAAAGACCTGGCCGATCAACTCGGCTACTCTGTGACTTTCATGGCCAAGTTTGCCCAGGACCTCGCCGGATCCAGTTGCCATATGCACGTCAGCCTCTGGGATGAGCGGGAAGGCCGCAACCTGTTCGAGGGGGAGCAGCGGCTGGGACCGGTAGCATGCTCGGATGAATTCCGCTGGTTCCTGGGGGGCTGGATGGCCCATGTGCGCGAGCTCATGGTCTTTTACGCTCCGACCGTCAACTCCTACAAGCGCTATCGGGCCGGCTCCTGGGCCCCCACCGCCATCGCCTGGAGCTATGACAATCGCACCGCGGGCTTTCGGGTCGTGGGCCGCGGTTCCTCCCTGCGGATCGAATCCCGTGTGCCCGGCGCGGATGTGAACCCTTACCTGGCCTACGCGGCCATTCTCGCTTCCGGCCTCGATGGGATCCGCCGTCATATCGAGCCACCCGACATCTTCACCGGCGATGTCTACGCTGCTGCCGGACTCCCCCGCGTGCCCGCCAGCCTCTCCGAGGCCATTGCCGCCTTCGAACAGAGCGAGTTTGCTCGCGAGGCCTTCGGCGAAGAGGTGGTCGAGCACTACCTCCACTTCTTCAAGACCGAGCAGGCAGCCTTCGACCGGGCGGTCACCGATTGGGAGCGGCGGCGCTATTTCGAACAGATCTGACACGCCGGGGATTGCCCTCCTCATCGTCATCTCTTTTCTTCCTATTCCCCTCTCATCAGCAAGGATTGTCCCATGCGTCTAGCGAACCGAGTTGCACTCATCACCGGTGCCGGCAGTGGCATCGGGCGGGAATCGGCCCTGCTCTTTGCCAAAGAAGGCGCCAGCATCGTTGTCGTCGACATCAATGACCAGGGCGGAAACGAGACCGTCGCCATGGTACGGGAAGCCGGCGGCCAGGCCATTTTCGTGCATGCCGACGTTTCCAAAGCCGCGGACTGCGAAAGAATGGTGCAGCAGGCCGAAGAGGCCTTTGGCCATCTCGACATCCTCTTCAACAACGCCGGTATCATGCACAGCCGGGACGACGACGCCGTCAATACCGAGGAGGATGTGTGGGACCTGACCATGGCCATCAACGCCAAGGGTGTCTATCTGGGCTGCAAGTACGGCATTCCGGCCCTGCGCCGGGCAGGCGGCGGCTCTGTCATCAACACCGCTTCTTTCGTGGCAGTCCTGGGCGCGGCCACACCCCAGCTCGCCTACACGGCCAGCAAGGGCGCGGTGCTGGCCCTGACTCGCGAACTGGCCGTGGTCCATGCCCGCGAAAACATCCGGGTGAACGCCCTCTGTCCCGGCCCACTGCATACCGAATTGCTCATGAAGTTCCTCGATACCGAGGAGAAGAAACAGCGCCGGCTCGTCCACATCCCCATGGGACGTTTCGGCCAGGCGCGAGAGATGGCCCAGGCCGCCCTCTTCCTGGCTTCCGACGAGTCTTCCTACGTCACGGGCGCCACCTTCCTGGTGGACGGTGGCATTACCGCGGCCTACGTCACACCCGAATAGACCCCGGCTACAGCTCACCCCCCAGCATCTTCGGACCCGTCGGGCCGGGACTACCTCCGGCCGGCTCTACGGTGATGCCGAAAGCCTGATAGCTGCTCAGCGGCTTCTCACCCCGGATCTGCAACCAGCCGTAGCCGTCCGCCTCGACCGAAAACACGCCCCCGTTGTCCCGGCGGCCGTTTTCGATCAGCCACAACTGGTACTGATGCTCGTGGTCGAGGGGAGGCATGCCGTCTACCACCAGGGTGCCGACAAAACCCTCCTGGTCGAAGATGAGCAACCCTGTGGCCGCGGGTGCCGTCTCGGTACCGCTGAGGGCGACGATCCGCATCGGGGTGGAGACTGTCGTTCGGGCCTGGCGTAGCTGCTGCCACAGGGCCAGGTTCCCCCCGGCCAGGAGCAGGATCACCGCCACCATTGCCACACCCCAGGCAGGCACACGCCACGCGAACAGATCGCGCAACCATTGCCCCAACGACGGCGTCTGCTGTGGGGAGGTCACCGCCTGCCCGGCCATAGCAGCCTGCATGATCCGTTGCTTGAGATGCGGAGGCGGGGCAACCTCGCGGGCTGCCAGAGGCAAAGTGTCTACCACTTCTTCATAGCTTGCCAGTTCTGCCCGGCATGTCGCGCAGCTCGCCAGGTGTTCGGCCACGCGCGCGGTCTCCTCGGCATCCAGGATACCGAGGGCATAGGCAGGCAGAAGATCTTGGACGTGCATTATCGGGGTGGCAGAAGACATGAGGATTCTAAAAGCAATGATACGCAGCCGGGGCGACAACGGATCTCCGGGCTAGCCTTCATTCAGCATCTGACGCAGCTTCTGCATGGCCAGGCGTACACGGGTTTTCACCGTACCCAGGGGCAGGTCCAGCAATTCTGCAATCTCGCGCTGGCTGTAGCCCTGGAAGTAGGCCAGGGCCAGAACCTGCTGCTGTTCCGGCGGCAGGGTGCCCAGTGCCCGGCGTACCCGGTCCTGTTGCAGGCGCTGCTCCACGGTTTCGCCGACGCCGTCCTGCGCGTGCACGGCGTCACCCAGGGTGTCCCAGGGCACATGCCGGCCATGATGTCGGACCTTGCGCCGCCGGAGGAAGTCGATAGAACGGTAGCGGGTGATGCTGGTCAGCCAGGTGGCTACCTTGGAACGATCCGACCGGTAGGTATGCGCATTTTGCCAGGCCTGGATGAAGACCTCTTGCGTGATCTCCTCGGCACCCTCACTATCGGCCACGGCATTGTACGCGACCGTGTACACCAGCCGGCCGTAGCGGTCGTACAGTTCGCTCAACGCACCCGCTTCACGACGAGCGATGAGCTGCATCAGGGTCGCGTCATCCAGTTGCCGGTAGTTCACGGGCGATGCAGTGGGAACGATAAGGCGCCGAGAGATGGCCACCGACGCGCAGAGGGCGAACGTGGCCACGACATCGATTATACCCTGAATGGCCCGATAGCCTTAAACCCGCCGGCGACGGCGAGGCCACAGATCAGCGCCAACCCGCGAGGATTCGGCAGCCCGGCCCAGGTGGACTAGAGAGCACGTGCGGTCGGGCCTCCGACAAGAAGGGCTGGCCCCGGTGACCGTTCCTGTTGGGTCGTCCGGACAGCCGTACACCGTTCACGGGCTATTGCCGGGGAAGTTGCCGGAGCGCCATCCCCGCCGGGGGGACGCTGCACAAGACAGGGCTTTTGTAAGCTAGTTGTAAGCTAAGACCCCTTGAAAAAGCGGCACAGCGTTCCTATACTGAGGGTAGTTAAGACATCAAACTTCCTGACTTCGCGACCCCTCCTATGCAATCATCGCTCAGAACACCCCGATTCTTCATCGCCCTGGTCAGTGCACTGCTTCTGGCGATAATTGCGTTTCCCAGCCTGGTGTTTGCCGGTTCCGGCGAAGGGTCTTCGCCCAGCGAGCCGGCAAAGGTGCGTTTGAGTGGGCATGTGTACGATGATTCGGGAAGTCCGGACGGTCAGCTCTCCGGCGATGAACTGCCGCTGGCGGGCATTCCGGTTCTTCTGTCCGATGGTTCGCAGACGTTAACCAACGAGAACGGCTACTACGAGTTCAATGTAGCTCCGGGTATGTATACCATCAGCCGGGGCCAAGTAGCCGGCCTGGCCGATACCGGCGACGCCGACGGCGGACAGGACGGGAAGATCGTGGTGAAATTGGAATCGGGCCAGGCGGCTGCCGATCTCGACTTCTTCGTGGCCCAGGCCGCCAGCATCGGCGACTTTGTGTGGAATGACATCAACGGCAACGGCAAGCAGGATGAGCGGGCCGGCGCCGGTCTGGACCAGGTTCAGGTCGCCCTGTATCGCAATGACGGAGACTACCGCTATGAGCCGGACGATGGCGATCCTCTCCTGAGTATCGCCATCACCCAACACGGGTACTATCGTTTCGAGAATCTCGCTCCCGGCCAGTACTGGGTCGTGGTCAATCCGGTGACACTACCCGAGGGACTGGAGTTGATCCAGGGGCCCCAGAGCGCCAAGCAACCCCTGCTCGTCACCGTGCGGCCGGGCGAGCATTTCGACCAGGCAGACTTCGCCTACGCGGGGCGGGGTAACATCACCGGCACAGTCTTCTACGACTGGAATCGGGACGGCATTCAAGGCCTTGGCGAGGAGGGCATCCCCAACGTGGAGATGTGCCTGCTCGACGACGTCAACGGCAACGGCAAGGTCGATGTAGAAGACGATTTCGGCATTTGCCAGTTTACCGACGAGCAAGGCCAGTTTGTATTTGCCGGTTTTCTGCCCGGTACCTACATCCTCCAGGAGACTCAGCCGGAAGGGATGGAGACGACGACTCCGAACCTCCTGGCCGTCACCCTTATCGTTTCCCTGAGCATCGCCTCGAGCGATCACAATGACTTTGGAGAGATCGTCTATGGAAGCATTGGCAATCTTGTCTATCTTGATGGCAATGGCAATGGTACTCAGGATGCCGAAGAGACAAAAGGTATTGGTGGAGTACCGATCACGCTTGCGAAGGTCAATTCGGGAGAGGTATTGACCGTCACAACTGCTGCCGACGGCACGTACCTGTTTGATCGCCTTGTCCCCGGCACCTACATCGTAGAAGCGCCGGCCCGACATGGGGATCTGACCCTGACAACGCCTTCACCCCAACAGGTCGAACTCGGCATCGGCGAGCAGCGCCTGGATGTCAAGTTCGGTTATGTGGAGCGGGTTGCTCTCAGAGTGGCATCCCTGGCTGCTCAAATCACTTCTGAGGGCATCCTGGTGACCTGGCAGACCGATTTCGAGATCGGTAGCAGCGGGTTTGTTGTCTGGCGTGCCTCGGCCCCGGAGGGTGAATACAAGCCCATCTCCGAAGTCATTCCCAGCTACGGCAAGAGTACCGGAGCGACGTACTCCTGGCTGGACCGTGGAGCGAGCGGTTCCGGCTACTGGTATAAGATCCAAAACCTGGCGGACGATACGTACTATGGACCGGTCCGGGCAGCCCCAGACCCCGAGACCTCTGTAACATTGTTTGCTCCGCTGGTTCTGCGATAGTGAGATAAGTGAGAAGAGACAACGAAGCCGTCGGCGTAGAGTCGACGGCTTCGTTGTTGGAGGGAGATGTCACCTCTGACGTAGCAGGCACCCCAGGCAGGATTCGAACCTGCGACCATCGGATTAGAAGTCCGGTGCTCTGTCCACTGAGCTACTGGGGCTGGAGACCACTACATGTAGGGTGCGCGCCACAGGATAACCACTATATCT
>RFJM01000280.1 GCA_003694905.1 Caldilineae bacterium | reverse complement strand
GCAATAGCACCGGAGCCGTCGCCGGGGCCGGTGTTGAACCAGCTGATGGAATGGACGATGATGTTGATGCCTTGCGAAATGGCGTATTGCACCGCATTGGCAAGCTCGACTTCGGTGTCGAAGGCCAGCAGGTGCAGGGTGGCGCCGGGCGCCGTATCGTGTACCAGTTCGGCAACGGCACTGCCGTGCTCGGTGGCTTCGAAGTTCCCGTCGGCGCGGAAGTTGCGGATGAAGGTGGCGTTGGCAGGTAGCTCACCTTTTGTCTTCAAGACGTCCCAGTTGGCGAAACCCGTATCAACGATGGCGATGCTGACGCCGCTGCCGGTCCAGCCGGAAGCATGCCAGGGGAAAAGACCGGCCGTTCCCAGCCCCTCGCTGAACACGTCCGGTCTATGGGGATAGGGGGCGCGGATGCGACGGATATCGGCCTGCGCGAGCAGAGCCGGGAGGGCTGAGAGGGGAAGGGTGACCTGATAGAGACCGGGAATGCTCGCTTCCAGGCGGACCCCTTGAGGCAGGCGCGGGGGCCGGGGGGCTTCGATGATGAGCCGGAGACGATCCGGGCCGGCCCACACGCCCAGGGCCTTCGCCACCGCTTCTTCACCGGCGCCAAGAGGCAACCGGGCGTCCAGCAATGGGGCCAGAGCCGTGTCCAACCGCGGCCCCAGGTCCGGTTGCTTCGGCTGGGGCGGCTGAGCCCCGACCGGGTTGGCCGAAGCGAGCACTACCAGGAAAAGGCTCAGAAGAAGGAGGGAAAGATACCGCATACGGTGTGGCTATCGGTTATCGGAGACAACAGGGACGTAGGCAAGCCCGAAGGCCCCCGGCCCTGCATGAACGGCAAACGCCGGTCCCGCCTCGGCTATCAGAAGCCGGGATCGCGGAATGTAGGTGATCTCCGAGGCAGCGTCGGCCAGGCGTTCTGCCATAGAAGGCAGGCGGGTGTGGGCTACCGCGACCGCTTCGATACTCTTCCCCTGGAGTTCGTCCAGGATACGGCGCACCCCTTTGTTCCGGCTGCGTACGGCTCCCTCCAGGCCGATCACCCCCTCGCGGATGGTGAGGATGGGTTTGATGGAGAGGAGGGAGGACATGCGTTTGATCGCGGTCATGACCGGCGCCAGGCGCCCGCCCCGCTGCACGGCATCCAGAGTATCCAGGAAGAAGATGACTCTCAAACGAGCCCGCAAGGCGTGGAGTTCTTCCAGGATGGCATCCAGCGCCAGTCCTTCGGCGATGGCCTGTGCCGCCCTCAAGACGAGCAGGCCTTCGCCCAGGGAGAGGGACCAGGAATCGAACACGTGCACGCGGCCGGCAAACTCGCGGGCGGCGATGCAGGCGCTGTTGTAGGTGCTGCTGTGTTTGCCGGTGATGGTGATGGCCAGGACCTGCTCCGCACGACTCAGGGCCGCAGCAAAGGCCTCGGCCCAGGCACCGACGGAAGGAGCGGAGGTCTGGGCGGGCTCGTCCAGGTTGTAGCGTTGCCAGAATTGGGCTCGCGTCTCGGGGAGGTCGGGCAGTTCCTGGGTGCCGAAACGGGTGATGAGGGGGACGATCTCGATCCGATAGCGGTCGAGTAGCTCGCGAGGCAGGTCACAGCCGCTGTCGGCGACAAGGGCGATGGTGGACATAGAAGCTTTCGGGGGCGTGTTTGTGTCCGCTCTTGGCGGGGTGAAAGGGAAATCTGTTGCCCGGCTATTATCCCACGTTCTGTGCCGGCGGGCGAGTTCCGTCGCGGCAGGGTGACTATCCGCCGGCGGGAGTCGGTGAGGGCGTGGGCGAGGGGAGTGGTTTACGCTCGGCGCTCAGGATCCATTTCTCGTACAGAGGCTGAGGGTCATAGCCGCTCACTTCGCGTACGGTATCCAGGAAGTCCTCAGGTGTGGGTGTCTTGAAACGATACCGTTCGATGAAAGTCTGCAGGATCTTGAGATAGGTTTCGCGGCCCACTTGCTGATACACGGCATCGAAAAAGGATGCGGATTTGGCATACACGAGGGTTTCGTAGTTGGTGCCGTTGAAGGCGGTGACCTCCTGTCCTACCACATCGTCATAGCCGTTATCTTTGGCCCACTGGATGGGAATCTGCCAGCGCAGCGCCCGGATCCGATCCGCCTCTTCTTTGCCGTAGAGCGTGTCCACATACAGCATGCTGCTGTGTTCGGCCAAACCCTCATCCAGCCAGGGATAGCGGAAGGGATCGGAACCGACCAGATTGTACCACCACTGGTGGGCGATCTCGTGGGCGATGAGGATTTCCTGAGTTTCGATCTGATTGCGGTAGGTATCCAGGCCGATGAAGTTAAGACCCGAATACTCCATGCCGAGGTAGCGGGTAGGCGCTTCCACGATATCCAGTTCTTTGTAGGGATAGGGACCGAGAAGACGGTTGTATACCCGCAGCACCGAGGCCGCCTTGGCGAGCGCGCTCCGGCCCGATCGTTCATCGTTGGCCAGATAGTAGCTGTTGATGGTGACACCATCTACGACCAGGCTCTGGCGCCGGAATTGTTCCCCCATCATCATGCTCCATTCGCGCACGGGGCCCGTCACGAATACGTGCTGGGTCCAGCCGGGTGAGGACTCCGTGCGACTTATCTCCACACCCGTGGCGATGAGAGTGACGGTGCTGGGGACCGTAGCCGTTACGGTGAAGAAGGAGGGATCGCTGATGGTGATGTCGCCATGGGGTGGAGGCACGTCCAGCCGCCAGGGCGAGGTGGGATCGCGAGTCTGCGCTGCGAGGATGGGATAGGAGTAGGGCAGGCTCAACACACCTTCGCTTTCGCCGAAAAGCACGTAGCCTTCACGGTGCGGGGCCTTGACCAGATACCGGATTTCCAGGTCGAGGCTTTCATCGGGCGGCAAAGGTTCGATGAGGGTGATGCGGATGGCCGTGTTTTGCAGCGCGAAGGCATAGCCCGCGGCAAAACGATCGGGCAACGTAACCACGCTCTTGAAGCGCATGCCCCCAACCAGCTGCGGCAGATTGGGATAGAGCCGCACGTAGACATCGTTGAGAGGTCGACCGCTGAGATTGCGCAGGTGGATCCTGGCCGTGCCATCCACTTCGCGCTTGCCGGGATCTACCTGGAGGCTGATGTCGTAGCGCGGGAAGTCCTCGATGTCTACGTCGGCCGGCAGGATGGCGGGATCGAAATCGGGCAGGTAGGCTGCCAGGGGATCGGGCGTAGGCGGGGGGGAAGTGGCGCAGGCTGCCAGGAGGAGGGCAAGGATCTGGGACCAGAGGAGCAGACGTTTCATGGGGGATGCTCCCGCGTAGGTGGGCGAAGGTCCTGCATCCGCCTGTCATGCCCGATGGGCCACAGGCGAGAAGCAAGATTGCGCTGAGCCAGGTGCTTCACTATAATCTGCTGGACATGATTCGGCTTTGCAATAACGCGACGGCTGCCGCCGAAGCCGAATGCTGTTTGTTCCCCGCTATTATGCCACAGCCCGGCGCTGCTCCCCATGTCGGTGGCTGTGACCTTCCCCCCTTTCTCCCGCAAGGAGGATGACATGCCTCGGAAAGCCATCATCGTGATCAGCGATACACACATCGGAGCCGGGGGCGCTCCTGAAGGGAACAGACTGGAAGACTTTATCTCGGATGCCGAGTTTGTGGACTGGTTGCATGATCTGGTTGAAGAGTCGAATCGCGACAACGTCGAGATGGACCTTGTCATCAACGGCGACTGGATTGAGTATCTGCAGATTCCCGATGTCAAGCGCTTCGAGCCCTATCACCCCTACGATACCGTCACCTACGCGGATGTTTCCGAGGCTGCCGCCTTGCGACGGCTGGAGATCGTCCATGAATGGCACCCCAGCATTTTCCTGGGCCTTTCCGACTTTCTCAATCCCGGGCCCCCGCGGCGCTCCCTGACCATCCTCTACGGCAACCATGATCCTGAACTGGCCTACCCCGGCGTGCAGGCCCGCATACGCGAAATATTGCATGTGGATGCAGAGCACGCCGATCTGGTCACGGTGGGCCAGCGCCGCTACTTCAAACACGGTGTCTACATCGAGCACGGCAACGCCTATACCGAAGAGGTGGATCGCTTCTCGAATCCCGACTCACCCTTCGACCCCAACAACCCGTCTCTCATCGAACGGCCAAACGGCTCGCACTTTGTCACCCATTTCTTCAACCGCGTGGAATGGGAGCGGCCCTGGGTGGACGGGGTCCATCCCATGACCACCCTGGTCTTCTACGCGATTGCCTTCGAGCCGGCCTTCGCGCTCAAGATCTTGCGTACCCTCTTGCGTGTGCTGCCCGATATCCTGCAACGCCTGCACGTCTCAGAAGAGGGAGAGCAGGTCTCGACAGGCCAGGCCTTGCTGGCGCAGTTGGAGACGCCCGCACAGGAAAAGGAGCTGCTACAAAAGCTCGAGTCAGATCCCGCTTTCAAGAAGCAGTTCGTCCGGCAGGTGCAGCGGGCATTGGGCGAGAAAGGTGTTATCGCAGAAGACTGGCTCCAACCCCAGGGCATCGAGGAGGGGATCGACCCGGTGGCACGGGCCCGCGAAATCACCGAACAGTACTGGCAATGGCTGGAGGATGCGGCCGAGCGGGTGGCGCGCGCACAGCAGGCGCAGGTGGTGTTGTTCGGACACATCCACGAGCGGATCGAAAAGCAGCTTTCTTCGGGCGCGACCTACCTCAACACGGGAACGTGGGTGTGGAAAGGCCATTTCAAGGATGCGCCAGACCGGGTCTGGCAGGACCTGCTGGTCCATCCCGAAAAGTACATGTATTCCCGTGATCTCACTTATGCGCGCGTGGATCTGGACGAAGATGGCATCGTACGCTCGGCCAGACTACATCGCGTGGGTGAGCCGCCGGCACCGCCCGAGCCCCCCGGCGACCTGCCCAAGCCAAGTCTGTGGGCCCGGCTCTTGCTGGCGCTACGTGCGCTGCTGAGGCGCCTGTTCGCAGGCTGAGCCGCGAGTGCTATGGGCCAGGCTTTGCGGCATCGTGCTTCGCACCCGCCGTGTCCTGGTCCCTGGGCGAATCACGAATTTGCCTGAACCCTTGGCTACCCCGTCGCAGGTTCTCGCATCAATCCTGTTCCCGAGAGCCGTATAGCGGAGCAGGAGGATCCTCGCCCGCAGGGAAAGACAGGTGGGGGTTGACGGAAGGTGTTGTGTGCATTGAAGGCGGCTCCACAAGAATGTCCATTTAAGTAATGCCTATGAGTGGTGTGGGCTATGGTGAGTGTCCAAGATGTAGTCTTGCCCCTGGCAGGG
>RFJM01000279.1 GCA_003694905.1 Caldilineae bacterium | reverse complement strand
TGGGTGTGGCCTTCATGCTCCAGTCGGAGACACGCGCCAATTCCGGCATCGGCTTCGGGATTCCGGTTTACTTTGTCGAGAAGGTCACGCGTGCCATCATCGAGCACGGCGAGTACCGGCATTCGTACCTGGGCATCCGCGGCAACGGTCTCTCACCCTTCGAGATCCAGGCCCTGGGGCTCGATGTCGACCACGGCATTCTCATAGCCGAAGTGTTGCCCGATACTCCCGCGGCCAAAGCGGGGCTGAGGGGCGGGGACGAAGAGGTGTTGGTGGAAGGTGCTCCCTTCCTGGTAGGGGGCGACATCATCACCGCCATCAACGGCCAGCCCCTCAAGACCTTCGATGATCTGCTGGCGTACCTGGGCCGCTATACCGAGCCGGGCGACACGGTGACCCTGACTATTGTGCGCGACGGCGAGGAGATGCAGGTCGACGTGACCCTGGCTCCGCGGCCGGAGTTCTAGCGTCGTCACCTGCGTTCGCGGATGGAAAGCGCATGGGTACACTATCGCCGGTTTGAGTCGGCGTTGTGGTCGCCTACCGGTCTGGGTCCATGCCCCAACACGATGGATACGCGAGGCGAATTGCACGCCGATCGCCCAAGACAATTGACAGGCGTTCGACCCTTAAGGTAGGATTATCGCCGGTCCAAAACGGTGCCGGCCGGGCGCCGGACGACCGGCCGGACCAGACCGCGAGATCACCGCATCTCCGAATCATGCCCTTGCACAAAAAAAATCGTCCAATGTCGGAGGAGACATGGCAGTCGAAACAATGAACCTGAGCAAAGAGGAAATCCGCGCTAAACTGGTAGCCGGCGAGAGACTACCACTCGCCTATCTGGATCTTGGTCATCTGGAGTTGGCCGGTCTCGACTTCAGCGGCCAGGACCTGACGGAGACTTGCTTCTGGGAATGTGACCTGACCTCGGCGACTTTCTACAATGCCATGATGGCAGAGGCGGATCTGCGGGGAGCGAATCTGCGGCAAGCCGAACTGGTAGGCGCCACGCTCTCGCGAGCGCAGTTTCTGCGGGCCAATCTGGAGCAGGCCAATCTGGTGGGCGCGCGGTTAGACCATGCCAACCTGGAAGAAACCAATCTGGCGGGTGCGGACCTGGAAGGCGCGTACATGACCGGTGCCGACGCCCGCCATGCCAACCTGCGCGGCGCCCGGCTGGTGCATGCCAATCTGACCCGAGTACAGTTGCAGCATGCCGACCTGCGCGACGCGGACCTGCGTTACGCCCGGCTGGAGAAGGTGAACGCGCGCCATGCGAATCTGGCAGGCGCCAAAATG
Source organism: Caldilineae bacterium (assembly GCA_003694905.1). GTDB lineage: Bacteria > Chloroflexota > Anaerolineae > J102 > J102 > J102. The sequence goes on along the minus strand of RFJM01000279.1, from coordinate 12,371 downwards.
ATGGGCACCGACTTGAGCGACGCCAACTTTGCGGGTGCCAATCTGTCGGGCGTGAATCTGCTGGACGCATCGACCTATCGAACGAATTTCGAAGGTGCAGATCTGAGTGGTGCACTGCTGGCCAACTGCGATCTGCACGGGGCTCGTCTGGACAAGGCCAATCTCAAAGGTGCGACCTACGACAAGCTGACGAAGTGGCCCGAAGACTTCGATCCCGCGGCACATGGTGCCGTGGAAATAGGGGCGTGAGATGTGCGGCCGGTTTACGCTTGCCTCGCCACCTGAGGTCCTGGCCCAGATGTTCGAACTGGACGAGGTACCGGCATTCAGGCCGCGTTACAACATCGCACCCACGCAGCCGGTGGCTGCCGTCCGCCTCTCGCCGCAGGGTCGCGAGCGCGAGTTTACCTTCCTCACCTGGGGTTTGATTCCATCATGGGCGAAGGACATCCGCATGGGCGCACGGATGATCAACGCGCGGGCCGAGACGGTGGCCGAGAAACCGGCTTACCGGGCTGCGTTCCGCTACCGTCGCTGTCTGATCCCGGCCGATGGGTTCTATGAGTGGCAGAAGCGGGCGGGCGGCAAGCAACCTTATTTTATCGGGATGAAGGACGGCCGGCCGTTTGCCATGGCCGGCCTTTGGGAACACTGGGAAGGAGATGACGGCAGTGTCATCGAGTCCTGTACCATTCTTACGACCACGCCCAACGAGCTCGTCGCCCCCCTGCACAATCGCATGCCGGTGATCCTCCCCGGGGAGGTGTTTGACGCCTGGCTACGCCCGAATACCCCTGCATCTGATCTCAAGCGACTGCTCCGGCCCTATCCGGCTGAGGCAATGCGCGCGTATGCGGTGAGCACTCTGGTTAACAGCCCGGCCAACGACACGCCCGCCTGCATCGCACCGCTGTCATAAGCTGTCACGGGGGAAGCGGTTGGGCCGCAGGCAGGGCTCAAGGGTAAGAGAGGATGGGATCAACGCGTCTCGTGCTCATAGCCCCGCGCCTGTCGGCGCGGCCATCATACCCCATGGAGGACGAGACGAGACCGATGAGCAGATCACGTAAGAAGACGAAGCGCAGCAACTCTGCTGCGAAGGCCACACCGGAGCCGTCTGGTGGGAAAAGATCGCGGCAGACACGGCGTGAAACGCGCCGGCGGGCTCGACAACGTCAGCAACTCGGGACGGTAGGGCTGCTGGCGGTTCTGATCGTCGCAGTAGCCGCGGTCGGGTTCCTGCATTTCCGCGGTGACGCCGGTGCCCAAGCGGTGGCGCTCGAGCTGGCGGACCCGGCACTGGGCCCGGAGGACGCTCCCATCACCATTGTGGAGTATGGGGATTTCGGCTGTCCTTCCTGCCGCGCCTGGCATCGTGCCGGGGTCAGAGAAGCGATCATGCAGAAGTACGGGGATTCGGTACGCTTCGTGTGGAAGGATTTTCCGGTCATCACACCCAATTCGACCCGCGCGGCGGAGGCAGGGCAGTGTGCCGCGGCACAGGGGCGCTTCTGGCCGTATCATGACTATGTCTACGATACGTTGGCTGATTGGCGCGAGCTGAAACCGGACAATCTGGTCTCGTATGCAACAGCGGTGGGGCTGGACGAGGCAGCCTTTCGTGCGTGTCTGGAGGGCGGGCACACGTCGGCCAAGGTACGGGAGAATCTCCAGTCTGCGAGGCGGCTGAATCTGCGCGGCACGCCCAGTTTTGTGTTCAACGGCGAGGTACTTACCGGCCCTCCCAGCTACCAGGTTCTCGAGTCGCTCATACTGGCGGCTCTTCCCTGACACAAACGTCCCGGCTGAGCACGGGGATGGATGCAAGGGTGCTCAGCCGGGCGTATCGGCGAGAGATGGGTGGGTGAGGCGTCACTCGGTGGTCGTAGCGGATTCTTCACCACCCATTGCGGACGTAGCAGGCGGCTGTTGCTCCGGGGTTACGTCGGCCTGCTCCATGGTCTCGACCTCCAAGGGCTCTTCGGGAATTACGATCCAGGCGATGAGATAGACCAGGACGCCACCGCCGCCCCAGATGACCAGAAACAGCAAGGCCAGTCGGATGAGGGTGGGATCGATGTTGAAGTACTCGCCCAGACCGCCGCATACGCCTGCGATCATGCGATCTTTGCGAGACCGGTAGAGTCTTTTGCCGGACATGTCGATGTCTCCTTTTGCAGTGGATGGCCAGTTTCTATGCGACTATACGGCCAGGCGCTGGTTCGGGTTTCGCGGGGGAGTGGCCGGGGTATTGGTTCTCGTGGCACAACGCGGCTCCCAACACGGTCAGTCTGAACGAGCCAGTTTCCTTGGCGGCTTCGTGGAAAGCACGGCCGGGGCCGAGCACGATGTGGAGTGAGAGCACGTGCTGGCGCAGAGGCCGAGAAAGAAAAGACGCCGTTGTGGCAACGGCGTCTTATGAATGCAAGAAGTAGGAGCCGTTCAGAGGCCGGCTGCCCGCAAATGTGCACTGAGCTGGAATACGGTGATCTCTTCGGGATTATAGCGAACACGCACCTGGCCGTTTTCGGGGTCGGGCAGAACTTTGGCCACGCCGGGGAGGTCGAAGACCTGCTTTACGCGCTCGAGCCAGTCAGGGCGGTCGGTGCTATCAACCCAAAAAGTGGACCATTGCATCGGTTGCGTTGTCATAGCTTCCTCGTTTGTACAATGATGCGATGTCGGATTATGTTGGAATTATAGCACTGAGAGGGTGCTGGGCAAAAGATCTGCCTCCGGTGGGTGTGTTTCAATTTGGGGGCAGCTGGCGGGCAGCGCCCCCCGGAAAAAGAGGCGGCCCGACCCGACCAGACAACTAACGATCGTTTCAGCTTGCCAAGCCGTGCTGCGTGGGCCGGCATCCGGACAGGCTGGAAAGCCTGTCCCACATCCAGCCCGGCCCGAGAAGCTGAAACCCCGGCCGCCTGTCACGTTGGCCGACGCCGCAGATGCGGGGGCGCTCCCCCGCACCTTGCAGGGGGGACCCTTACCAGCCTTGCGCACCGGCTGCCCCTATTTGGAAACGCACCCGCCTCCGGTGGCGTGGTGAGGTTGCCTGGGCCGATCGGTTGCAGTACAATGCTCGCAATGTTTTGGAGGTTCGTCTTATGACGGACTCGCGCACGAGCCGGCAATATGCAGGCATCTTTCAGAGCGGTTATGAAATGACGAAGGCAAAACCAAAGGTTACAAGCATCGCAGTGCTGACCAGCGGCGGCGACGCGCCGGGGATGAATGCTGCCGTGCGCGCGGTGGTGCGTGTGGGGCTGCATTATGGTCTGCGCGTGTACGGGATCCACAACGGCTGGCAGGGTGCCGTGGACGGCGGGGAAGCAATCGAGGAGATGACATGGGAACGGGTAGGGGGGATTATCCGTCAGGGAGGAACGATCTTGGGGACGGCCCGCTGCCAGGCGTTTCGGAGCAGGGAAGGACGATTGCGGGCTGCGGTGAATCTGTATCGGCTGGGTGTGGATGGCCTGGTGGTGATCGGAGGGGACGGTAGTCTGACAGGTGCCCGCATTCTGAGCGAGGAGTGGGCGGATCTCTTGCGGCAGGCAGCGGAGAACGGTGAGATCGAACTGGCCGCGGAGGCGGTGCCGACGCTGGCAGTGGTTGGCTTGCCCGGCTCTATCGATAATGATACGTACGGTAGCGACATGTCTATCGGTGCGGATACGGCGTTGCATCGCATCGTGACGGCGGCGGATCAGTTGGTGAGTACGGCTTCCGCACACCAGCGCACGTTTGTGTTGGAGGTCATGGGCCGGCATTGTGGATATCTGGCGCTGGCGGGGTCGCTGGCCGCAGGGGGCCACTGGGTGTTGATCCCTGAGGAGGAGCTGCACCCGCGCTGGCACCAGGAAATGGTGGCTTCGCTGCAACGCGGCCGCGCGGCAGGCCGCGCGCATGGGATTATCATGTTGGCCGAAGGGGCGCGGCACCCGGACGGGCTGCCCCTGGAAGCAAACGCGGTGAAACAGATTCTGACGCAGAGGCTGGGTGTGGATACGCGCGTGACGGTGTTGGGTCATGTGCAGCGCGGAGGCGCGCCCAGCGCGTTCGATCGGGTGCTGGCCACCCGGCTGGGCGCGGCCGCTGTGATGAATCTGATGGAGGTAGGAGCTGAGGAACCGCCTCGGATGCTAGGGATCGTGAATAACAGGGTGAAGGCTACGTCTCTAGAGGAGATGGTAAGGAAGAGCCGCGAGGTGGTGGAGAGACTGGATGAGGGGGAACACCAGACGGCGCTGGAGCTGCGGGGGCTTAGTTTCAAGGAGCAGCTAAAGTTGCAAGAGCTGCTTACACGCACAGAGGCCAATCCCGAACAGCAGCGGGGGAATCTGCTGGTGATGACGGCCGGATATGACGCGCCGGGAATGAATGCCTGTCTGCGGGTGGCAACCCGAGTGGCGTTGGAGCAGGGGTACAGGGTGTTGGCCGCGCAGTTCGGTTTCGAAGGTTTGCTTCGCAACGAGGTCGCGGCGCTGGGCTGGATGGATGTCAGTGGTTGGGCTTCGCGTGGGGGATCGGAGTTGGGCGCGGGTCGGTTCTTCTTGCAGGAGGAGCATCTGGGACGGGTGGCACAGGTACTCCGCGAACATGAGGTCTCGGCGTTGCTGGCGATCGGCAGTATGAGCGCATATCAGAATGTGGCGTTTCTGCAGAAACACCGGCAGGAATACGCGGAGCTGGAAATCCCGATGGTGGTCATCCCGGCCAGTATCAACAATAATCTACCGGCAACGGAGTTTTCTATCGGCGCGGATACGGCGCTGAACAATATCGTGAATGCGGTGGATAAGTTGAAGGATACGGCGGGTTCGCACCGCCGGGCTTTTATTGTAGAGGTGATGGGGTATCACTGTGGCTATCTGGCGCTGATGGCGGCGCTGGCCAGCGGTGCGGAGCAGGTGTATCTGCCCGAAGAGGGGATCACGTTGCAACAGTTGGTGGAGGATGTACACCGGCTGCGGCGAGGTTTCGAGCAGGGCCGACGTCTGGCGCTGATTATCCTGAATGAGCGGGCTTCCGCGGTCTACGACCAGAACACGATCAGGCGTATCATGGATGAGGAGGGGGGAGAGCTGTTCGATGTGCGGTCGGTGATCCTGGCCCATATCCAGCGAGGGGGTTCGCCGTCACCTTTCGACCGCATTCTGGCCGCACGTTTTGCAGTGGCCGCGGTGGAGCATCTGCTGGAGCAACAGGGTGGGCGACCTTGTTGCTGCTGTGTGGGTTTGCAGGGGAAACAGGTCGTGGCCGTGGATGTGGAAGAAGCGCTGGCGCAGATCGATTGGCCGCATGAACGCCCAAAGGAGGCGTGGTACATGGAGTTGAAGGGCTTGGCTCGTATGCTGTGATACTGTTTTCCCGGCCCAAAGTTGTTATACTGGGATGTTCCATCCCACGCTCATGTCGAGGTAACCGATGCGCTACGAGAATCCTCTGAAACGCGTGCAACGACTCAAACGGGTCACTGCCCGTCCTACACAAACCAGTGACCGCGTGCCGCCAGGGCAATTTGTGACGGACCGGTTTCCGGTGCTGCACTACGGGTCGATTCCGGAGATCGATCTGGCGACGTGGGAGTTTCGGGTATGGGGGCTGGTGGAGAACCCGGTGAGTCTGGACTGGGAGGAGTTCCGGGCTTTGCCCGAGACGACGATCACACGCGACATCCACTGCGTGACGCGCTGGAGTAAGCTGGACACGACCTGGAGTGGGGTGCTGTGGCGCGATTTCTTGAGCGAACTGGATATTCGACCGCAGGCTGAGGCAACACATGTCATGTTCCATTGCTACGGCGGCTATACGACCAATGTGGCGCTGGACGTTCTGGATGACGACGACACGATGTTTGCCTGGAGCTATGACGGGAAGCCCCTTACACCTGAACACGGCTGGCCGCTGCGCGCGCTGGTACCGAAAAAGTATTTCTGGAAGAGTGCGAAATGGGTTCGTGGCGTGGAATTTATGGCCGGAGATCGCCCGGGTTTCTGGGAGATGAACGGATATCACATGGAGGGGGATCCCTGGCGCGAGGAACGCTTCGGGTGGTAGCGGGATGAAGCAGGGTTTCCCGGTTGTGCCTGTGTCGCAAGTACCGCTGCTGACGACGGAGCAGATGCGCGAGGTGGATAGGCTGATGATAGAGGAATACGGGATCCTGTTGGTACAGATGATGGAAAACGCAGGACGCAATCTGGCCGATCTGGCGCAAGTGTTTCTGGATGACGAGGTACAAGGACGTGGTGTGCTGGTGCTGGCCGGCCGCGGGAATAACGGTGGGGGAGGGCTGGCGGCGGCGCGACACCTGGCGAACAGGGGTGCCGAGGTGCAGGTGGTGCTCTCGCACGATATGGAGACCTATGCGGGTGTGCCGGCGCAGCAGTTGCACGCGTTGCTGCAAATGGGCATACCGGTGATGACGGCAGAAAGAGGGTGGGAGTTGCCGCCGGCGGATCTGCTCCTGGATGCTCTGATCGGCTACGGGCTGCGCGGACATCCACGCGGAGCAGTGGCCGAGCTGATTCGGCTGGCCGGCAGTCACCCCGCGCCCCTCCTTGCTCTGGACGCGCCATCAGGGCTGGATACGACGACTGGCGTTTGTTACGAGCCGCATATCCGGGCCCAGGCAACGCTGACACTGGCGCTGCCCAAGGCAGGGCTTGTGCGGGCACCGAAAGAGATGGTGGGCGAGCTGTATGTGTCGGATATCAGTGTGCCGCCGGGTTTGTATCAGGCGCTCGGGGTGGATGTGGGGCCGTTGTTTGCGCGAGCGCGGATTCTGCAGGTGGATCTTTGAGGCAGCAGATGCGGCCGGCGCCCGCTCGCCGACTTCGTCGGCGACGCCCCGCCGCGCCGCTCCACACGCCCGAGAAGAGCAGAGGATATGGATAAGCGGCGCGGCGGGGCACGGGCGTAGCCCGTGCGGGCGCCGGCCTCGCACACACCCTGTTGTCAACAACATGTCGGCCTGGTGTCAGGCACCTGGCCTCACTTGCGGTATAATAGAGCCGGCTATTCCAAAGAAATCCTCACATTTTTCTTACATCCTGCTAACACAAATATGGTCTGATAGTAATATCCAACCATGACCTCATTCCTCTCCAGGAGGTGAATCGTCCCCATGTTCTTTGGTTCCTACGGACTATGGCTTATCCTCGCCCTACCGGGCCTCTTGCTCGGCCTGTGGGCGCAGATGAAAGTAAGAAGTGCCTTCAGTCGTTACAGCAAAGTTCGCACCTTCCGCGGCATCACCGGGGCTCAGGCCGCTAGGGCCATCCTCGACCACTACGGACTCTACGACGTCAGCATCGAGGAAACCCGAGGCCTCCTGACCGACCACTACGACCCGCGCGCCAAAGTCTTGCGTCTTTCCCCTGACGTCGCCCGCCAGCCTTCCATCGCCGCCGTGGGCGTTGCCGCCCACGAGGCCGGTCATGCCCTGCAGCACGCCAAGAACTACGCACCCCTACAACTGCGCACGGCCATCGTTCCGGCCGTCCAGTTTGGTTCCTGGCTGGGCCCCATCATCTTCATGGCCGGCTTCTTCCTCATGGCCATGAGCGGTGGCCGCTTCGGCTTCAGCCTGGCCCTGCTGGGTTTGGCCGCCTTCGGTCTGACGGCCATCTTCTCCATCGTCACCTTGCCGGTAGAATTCGATGCCAGCCGTCGGGCCAAGAAGGAGCTCGTCGCCATCGGAATTCTTGACCGCGGCGAGATGGAAGGCGTCAACAAGACCCTGGATGCTGCGGCCCTCACCTACGTCGCGGCCGCCATCGCTGCCATCGGCCAGGTCCTGTATTACGCCATGCTCCTGTTCGGTCGCCGCGACTAGCCGACCTTTGCCTGCAAACAGGAACCGCCGGCAGTTTCTGCCGGCGGTTTTTTTCATGCCCTATGAACCACTTACCTCAAACCCGGCCAGATGTTCCAGCGCCTTGATCAGCGCGTGATTGCCTTCGCTACCCAGGCCTTGAGCCTGCAGCGTACGGTAGAACTGGAAAATCAGCGATGTCGCGGGTACCGGCACCCCCTGATCATCCGCCGCTTCCAGCACCAGACGCAGATCCTTTTGCTGCAGGTCGATGGTGAACCCCGGCCGCCAGTCCCGCGCCAGGATCTGCGGGCCGCGGAAACTCAGCATCCAGCTACCTGCGGCACCCGCTTTCACCGCCTCCAGCGCCTTGTTCAGATCCACACCACTCGCCTGGCCGAACAGAAACGCCTCGCACATCGCCAGCGCATTGCCTACCACCAGAATCTGATTCATCAGCTTCACCGTCTGTCCGGCGCCGTTGTCACCCACATGCGTGATCTGCTTGCCCATCGCCTGGAACACCGGCAGCGCCCGCTCGAAATCCTCGGCTGCGCCTCCCACCATGATCGACAGCGTGCCCTTGGCCGCGCCCTCACTGCCGCCGCTGATAGGCGCATCCAGCATCTTCACGCCCCGTTCGGCCAGCTTCTCGGCCATCGCGCGGGTGGCCGTCGGGCTGATCGTGCTGCAGTCAATGACCAGACTGCCCGGCTGCGCACCTTCGATCACCCCATCCGGCCCCAAGATCACCGCCTCCACATCCGGCGTATCACTGACACAGGTGATCACGATATCGCTGTGCGCCGCCACATCTGCCGGTGAGCTCCCCGCCTTCGCGCCGGCCTCGACCAGCGGTTGCATCTTACTACTGGTCCGATTCCACACCGTCAGCGGGAAACCGGCCTTGAGCAAATTCCGGGCCATGCCCTGGCCCATGATACCCAGGCCGATAAAACCAACTCGTTCTGTCATGACAGTAGTCCTCCTTGCAAGACTTGGATCGCAGGATCAGATTCACAGGATCCTTTGCACAGCCATCTTCTCGGTCCAGGAGGTGTTGGCGGCCTCGATGGCGTCGGCCGAGCCCATCACCACCACATGACCCCGGCTGCGCACCTGATCCAGAACATCGGCAAATGCTCGGAAATCTTCCCGCGTCGTACTCAGAATCTGTTCGCGCACACGCTGCCGAAAATCATCGCTGACTCCCAGCAAGTGTCGCTGCATCGACACCCAGCCTTTGGCATCGGGCAACAAATAAGCATCCATACTGCCGATAGCGCCAATGATCCCCTTCACCAGCTCGTCCTCGGTCAGATCCAGACGACGCAAGAACTCGGAACTGGCATCGTAATTCTCAACCGTCTTGGTTAGATTCGGATCGCGATAAGACAGATAGCTGAACACACCCGAATGCTGGTCGAACACACAGAAGCCACCGTAGGCTCCACCTTGCATCCGCACCCGTTCCCACAGCCAGGTCGTTCGCAAGTACCCCGTGATCACGTGCGCCGACCCGTGCAACTCGTACCCCAGATCGTACAGATTCGCGCCCTTGCCCACGTAATTTACCTGCGCCGGGATCACCAGCCCCTCACGCGGCGACCAGCTATTCTGCGTGCGCTCAAACCGTTTGGCGGGCGCGGACGGTATCGTTTCGATGAGCGCCTGCAACCGGGACTCCACCTTTGCCCAGTTGTCCGCATCCAGTGTCACATTCCAGAGCATCGCCCGGCGATTGACCAGCAACTCACGACACGCCTCCAGCTTAGCCTGCACAGCCGGCCAGTCCCGCTCGATCTCCTCCACCAGCTTGCGCAGGAAAAAGAGATAACTCACCCCATCCACTTGCTCGGCCACCCAATCCGCCACGGTGAAATGCGCCTTCAAGCGGCTGTTCACCACCGCATGGCCTGCAGGTACCAGACCTGCTTCTTCCGCTGCCTTCGCTTCCAGCACGATCTGCCGAAAACGTTCCCGGTCATCCAACCGCGGAGCCAGCAGCATATCAGACAGAATGTCGAGCAGATCCCCGCTATGATCCACCATCGCCTTGCCCCGCAAGAACAGCCAGTTCACCGGCGCGCGTGACTCGCGCTGCGTCGCATGCACATACGCCGGACTGATCCCGCCCGTCTTACTCCCGATCCGCTGCGACAAACTGACAAAGTCCTCGTACTCGGTGCCCATATCCCTCAGACAGCGCGCGTACAGCGGCACGTAGGGCAACAGATCCTGCGGCACCACCGCCAGATCCATCCCCACATCGAGATACAGGATCCCGTTCGTGAAGAGATCATGCACCAGTACGGTGCTTTCCTGATAGGTCTCTTCAGCCAGGGGGATCTTCTTTACCTCCCGGTCCAGATCCGCCAGAGTCAAACGGGGAATTGCAGCCAGCGCTTCGGGATCATCAGGTGTCTCCTGAATGCGCCGCAACTCCTGCATTTCCCGCATGATCTGTTCCAGCTCCTGCCGCGACATCGCCGCTTTCGCGGCCGCCAGCCGTGCTGCCTCCTCTTCCTCCCAGCGTTTCTGCAACGTCGGGTCGGGATATAGCACAAAAGTCGTGCGATGGGGGTTTTCCAGCAGATATCGCCTGATCAGCGCCTCGAAGAAATCCGGCTCCGCGGCCACCCGCTCCTTGATCGCCGTCAGAGGTTTCTCAAAAGCCAGCAACGCCAGTGGGTCACCCTCATACAGCCAGGTCGTCAGCGCCCACAACATCAAAGCCAGCCCACGCGGGAAGCCACCCGTGTTTTGCTCACGTAGCATGAACTCCACCGTATTCAGCGAAGCCTCCACCGTGCGGCGGTCGATCCCTTCCGTGGCCAGCCTCTCCAGCGTTTGCAGGATCAGCTCCTCCACCTTTGCCACCGACTCCCGTTCGACGCCCTTGAGCCCTGTCGAAAACGCGATCTGCCGGATCTGGTCCATCATACCTTCCCCCGCCAGATCCTCACCCAAACCTGAGTCGATCAGTGCCTTGCGCAGTGGCGAAGCCGGTGTGCCGATGAGAATATGGCCCAGAATGGAAAGGGCCAGCGTCGTGCCGACCTCCCGCGTCTCCTCCAGCATCCAGTTGACCGTGACATAACACTTACCGTCCTCGCTGGCGATATAGGGCTGCTCGACCGTACGCGGCCGTTCGAACCGCGGTTGCAGCGCTACCGACGAATCCACCTCCAGCCGCTCGAAGTCCTGCAGCCACTCATTCATCAGCCGCAGCCTCTCATCGGCCGGATCATCTCCATAGAAAAAGATACGTGCGTTGGAGGGGTGATAGAAGGTGTGGTGAAACGTCTTGAATTGCTCGTAGGACAGATCCGGAATACGCCGGGGATCTCCACCTGAATCCAGCCCGTACGTCGTATCCGGAAACAGCGATCGACGCGCGCTGTCCTGCAACAAATCATCGGGATCACTGTAAGCGCCCTTCATTTCATTAAGCACCACCCCCTTGTACCTCAACGGTGCCTCCAGATGCTCCAGTTCGTAATGCCACCCTTCCTGGTGGAAGGTGTGCCGACTGAGTAAAGGATAGAACACCGCGTCCAGATAGACATCGATCAGATTATAGAAATCCTGCAGATTCTGGCTGGCCACCGGGTAGCACGTCTTGTCGGGGTAGGTAAGCGCGTTGACAAATGTCTTCAGTGATCCCTTGATCAACTCCACAAACGGCTCCTTCACCCGATACTTGCGTGAGCCCGACAGCACCGCGTGCTCAACAATATGTGCTACCCCTGTCGAATCCTTTGGGGGCGTGCGAAAATTGATCCCGAAGCACTTATTCTCGTCGTCGTTCTCCAACGAAAGCAACTCGGCTCCCGTCTTCGCATGGCGGAACAGCCGGGCATGAGTATTGATTTCGGGGATATCCTGTTCGCGGATCAACTCGAAACCGTGAATGAGAGTCATAGACAGCTCCATAGACCAAGGCGGGGTACCGGTGCAGCCGATCTACTCCACAATACCCCGGCACAGATGGGATGTTTGCGTTCAAACCACGCGTGGGCCGGCGAACGCGGCGCATTATAGCACGGCCGTAGCCGATCGCCATAGCCGAGTCTCGCATGTTCCCCCGGCTACCCCATCCCGCAGATCCGCGACCACGCGCCTTGCTACCCGGCCGTCCGCATCCACACCTGCGCGGGACCACGGCCCCTGCCTCCGCCGCGCCGTAGACAAAACCACCAAGGAAACGTGTCGCCGGCCGCGACACCTCCACGCGCTTGCAAGCGTTGCTGCCCACCCGACCTTGTGCTAATATTCCGGGGTGATATCCCATCGCGGCCACCACGACCTGGACAAACCTCCATTCCCTCCATCCCGCCGCGCCCCAACGCGTTTGTCAGGTTGGCCCGAAATCGAGTGTACAGCCTCCCCATGAATGGTCCTTCCCCCACAGTGCGGATTCGTCTCTGGTTGTTCCTACCTTTATTCGTCCTGGCCATCGGCTTAGGCGCATGCACGCGCGAGCGGGAGCCCTGGCCGGCAACCCCCAGCATCAAAGTCCAACCCACCCGCACCCGCTCCGTTACCC
>RFJM01000278.1 GCA_003694905.1 Caldilineae bacterium | reverse complement strand
CCCATCCCCACCCCGACGGTTGCCGTCTCCGAGCCCCTTTATCTCAACATCCTCTGGCACCAGCACCAACCCACCTATTTCAAGGACCCGCAGACCGGCATCTACCAGAAGCCCTGGGTGCGTCTGCATGCGGCCAAGGACTATGTCGATATGGCCGCCATGCTGGAGGCCTACCCGGACATCCGCGTAACCTTCAACCTCACCCCCTCCCTCTTACGCCAGCTTCAGGATCTGGTGGCCGGCGCTCGTGACCTCTACTACGTTCATACCCAGATCCCGGCCGACCAACTGACCGAAGAGCAAAAGGCCTTCATTCAGAGCCGTTTCTTCGACATCAACCCCAAGATCATAGCCCGCTTCCCGCGCTATCAGGAGATCGCCGACGACCGCGCAAACTGGCAGAACTGGGACACCCAGACATGGCTGGATTTGCAAGTCCTCTTCAACCTCGGCTGGACCGATCCCGACTGGTTGGCCGAAGAACCACTGGCCGGATTGGTCGCGAAGGGCCGGGACTTTGCCGAAGAAGACAAGGCCGTCATCCTGGCCGAGCACGATCGCCTCGTTGCCGAAGTCATTCCCCTGCACCGCAGACTACAGGAGGAAGGGCGCATCGAGATCACCATGACGCCTTTCTTCCACCCCATTCTGCCCTTGCTGTTCAGCACGGACCTGGCCCGAGTCGCGGTGCCCGACCTGGAACTGCCTGCCACCTTCAGCTATCCGCTCGATGCCATCGCCCAGGTACAGATGGGCGTCGACTACTACCGGCAGACATTCGGCCGCTCGCCCCAGGGTATGTGGCCTGCGGAAGGTGCCGTCGCGCAAGAGATCGTCAACATGGTGGCCAAGGAGGGCATCCTCTGGATGGCTACCGACGAAGAAGTGCTGGCCCGCAGCCTGGGCATGACGGGGTTCGGCCGCGACACCACGGAAACCGTTCGCGATCCTGACCTCCTCTATCGGCCCTACATCGTCAGCAGCCGCAACCACCAGATGTACGTCGTCTTCCGAGATAAGGTGATCAGCGACAAGGTCGGCTTTACCTACAGCGGAACTCCCGGTACCGTGGCTGCCCTGGACTTCATCCAGCGCATCCTGGCCATCCGCGAACGCCTGCAAGAGAGCGGCGCCACCGGTCCCCATCTCGTCAGCGTCATCCTCGATGGCGAAAACGCCTGGGAACACTACCCCAACGACGGCAAAGAGTTCCTGAACAGCCTCTACCGTTTGCTCGAGGAAGAGCAGGCCAAAGGCACCATTCGCACCATCACTCCCTCCGAGTTTATCGCCCGTTTTCCCGATCAGCCACGGCTCGACCACCTCTGGCCGGGGAGCTGGGTCAGCCCCGACTACCTCACCTGGATCGGCGAAGAAGAGGAGAACCGGGCCTGGGAGTATCTGGGCCGTGTGCGCAACTTCCTGCAGCTCAAGCAGAACAGGGTGGACGAGGCCACCCGCGCCGAGATGTGGGACGCCATGTACACCGCAGAGGGCAGCGACTGGTTCTGGTGGTATGGTGCGGACCAGAACAGCGGCGATGATCTCGCTTTCGACGAGCAATTCCGGCGCACCCTCATGCGTGTCTACCAGGCCGCCGATGTACCGGTCCCCACCTTCCTCAAAGTCCCCATCATCCCCCAGCGTACCCAGGCGCCCACGGCCGGCGCCTCCGGTCTCATCAGCCCCACCCTGGACGGCGTGGCCACCGCGGGCGAATGGGATGCAGGGGGCTTCTACGACATCGAGGGTGGGGTGCAGGCCACGCCCGAACAGGTGTTGGCCCAGATCGGCTACGGTTTCGACAAGGAGAACATATACCTGCGCGTCCAGGCCAGGCGGCCCTGGAGCACCGTCGCCGAGGAGGTGCGCGTGGGCTTCTATCTCACCCGACCGGGAGCCACCGGTGAACAACCCTTCAGTCGCGTCTCGGTATTGAACGACAGCGAGCAGTCCCTGCTGGGTTTCCCCGCCAATCTCGTGGTGGAGGTGAGCATAGAGGGCGACCGCGCTCAGGCAACCCTGTTCACTCCCGACGCCGGCGGCCAATACGTAGAGAGTTCCGAGACGCTGCCCTTCGCGGTAGCCGACTCCGGAATCGAGCTGGCCATTCCTTACGAAGTATACGGCAAGCCTGCTGCCGGCGACCGTATGAAACTACGTGTCGTGGTCAGCGAGGGACTGGCGCGCGACATTCAGGTGGCGCCGGACGCCGGGCCGGCCGAGCTCATTGTACCCGACCTGGGTCTCACCACGCCCATCCTCACCGTGCTCGACCCCACCGGCGATGATCACGGTCCCGGCAGCTATGTCTATCCCAAAGACAGCGTCTTCGCCGCCAGATCCTACGATCTGACCGAATTCTCGGTCGCCGAAGACGAGACCAACCTCATCTTCCGCTTCACCTTTGCCGGTCCGCTCAACAACGACTGGGGCGCGCCCAACGGCATGGGCATCCATGCTCTCGATGTGTACATCGATGCGATCGAAGGCGGCGAGCGCAAGCTCTTGCCGGGGCGGAACGCAGCCGCGCCCGAGGAGAACGCCTGGGAGTTCGCGGTCTGGGCCGAGGGTTGGACCCCAGGCCTCTACGGCCCGCCCGCCGCGGGGGAGTCCACCCCCAGGCAGATCGGCGACGCCTCCACCCTCAACATCGTCAGCGATCCGGGCCAGCGCAGAATCACCATCCGGGTGCCCAAGCAGACCCTGGCCGATGCCCTGGGCCTGACGCCGGCCCAACTGGATCCCCATCAGTGGCGCTATCTGGGCGTCGTCCTCAGCCAGGAGGGGTATCCCGCGAGCGGCGTCTGGCGGGTGCGGGACGTCAACGTACGGGCGGAGCAATGGCGGTTGGGCGGCGCACCCCCTAACAGCACCACCCACACCCGCATCATCGATGTGGCTTATCCGGCAGACTTCTCACCCACCCAGGAAGAGGCCCTCAGCGCTTTCACGCCCCAGGCCGTCAGCACGCGCGACTTCGATGCCCTTTCGCCGGACGATTTTGCCCAGCTCCCCTTCCTGCCCGGCCAATGAGAAGCGCCGGCCCGCCGCATTGGCTCTCGTCTCACCCCCAGGTCAACGGCGTCTACCATCTCGGCCGCGCAGAGCCTGCGGCCGAGATGGCTGCTCTCTATCTACGGGTGCGCAAGCGAGAAAGACGGTTGTACGACGATGACGCGGTGGCGCGGCTGCCGGCCGTCTCGGCCGAGGATCCCCACGCGCGTGAGTGGGCCGCGCGGGCGGAATCGGCCCGGCGGCTTTGCTCCTACATCGCGGCGCACGCGGCGCACGCCGACATACTGGAGCTGGGCTGCGGCAACGGCTGGCTCAGCCACCGGCTGGCCTTGGCCACCCGCGGGTTCGTGGTGGGGATAGATGTCAACCTCGTGGAACTGGAGCAGGCCGCGCGGGTCTTCGGGACGTGCGCCAACCTGGCCTTTGCCTGGGCCGATGTCTTCGACAACGGCCTGCCGGCGTCTGTATGCGATGTTGTGGTCATGGCCGCCTCGCTGCAATACTTTGCGGATGTGAGCGAACTGCTGCAGCGCTTGCTTGGGCTTCTGCGGCCGGGCGGCGAGATCCATATCCTCGATTCACCCCTGTATCATCCGCACCAAGTGGAAGCGGCGCGAGAGCGGTCCCGCGGATACTATGCCCGGCAGGGCGTGCCGCAGATGGCTTCCTTCTACCATCACCATACCTGGCCCGAACTGCTGGCCTTTGCTCCCACCATCCTCTATGACCCCGCGCGACCTGGCGTCCGCCTGCGCCGCTTCCTGTTCCGCCGCCCGGTTTCTCCTTTCCCCTGGTTGCGCATCCGCAGGCCCCGGTCTTAGCGGTGTTGGCCGGCGGCGAGACTCGCCAGCAGCGCGTCGTAGCGGCTTGCCAGGCGCTGCCAGTCAAATCGGGCGGCCACATGACGCAGGCTCGTGCCGCGGATGCTCGCGGGGTCCCCGGCTGCAGCCTCGAGTCTTGCCAGCAGATCCGCTTCATCCCGGTAGAGATGCGCGTCATGCTCGGGTTCAGGAAGCAGTTCGGGGTAGCTCAAGCGCGCGGGCAGCAGGGGGTAGCACTCACAATAGATGGCTTCCAGGATGCTGATGCCGAAGAACTCATGCACGGCCGTGGATACCACCAGGTCGGCCTGCCAGAGCACGCGGGCGTAAGCATTGCGGTCGGGCTGAAAGCCGAAATGACGAATACGTCCGGCCAGGCGATGACGCGCCTCTTCGAACTCCGCGGGCTGTCGGCGAAAGTTCTCGCCCACGATGCTGACGCGAAAATCGTATCCATCCTCTTCCAGCGCATAAAGCGCCCGGAAGAAAGCCGCGGGGTTCTTGTCGTACTCCCAACGCTGGTTCCAGAGAATATGGAGCGGCCCCTGGCGTCTTGCTTGCGGCCGCTGGCGATCCAACCCGGTTAGATCCAGCCCCACGGGCAGCACCACGCTCTTTGCCTCCAGTTCCCGGACCAGATGCAGGTGGTTGTAATCCGGGAAGTGCTTTAGCAGATTGGGTAGTTCGGCAAAGAAACTGCGGCGGTGAAATGCGCTGTTGAAGGCGATGACATCGGCACAGGCCATGCTCAGGGTATTGATCATGGCGTAGGTCAGGTCGCGCTTTTCGCCGGGCGGCGGAGGATAGGTGAGCTGGTTTTCGTGAGCGTAGAAGAGCACGGGGGTGTTGGCCAGCCGGGGACGGGCCAGCGCCAACAGGGCGGGCAGATTCACCATGTCGGTCACCAGCAAGACATCGGGCGGGCCGTAGCGGTGGCATGTCTGCTCTACCTGTTCTGCCAACTCCAGCGCCCCTCCCTGCATGCGCCACTTCCAGAAGCGACCCGCCATGGTCAGTAAATGTACCTCGTGGTGGCTGGCGCGAGCATAGCCCTCGGCCCAGAGCCTGTGAGAGCCGGCATGGTAGGGGGAGAGCAGGTACACACGCATGGGTCAGGCAGATGTCGGGGTAGGCGCGGTGGCCCGGCCCCGGTCTCGCCGGCCCTCAGCCCAGCGCGGCGATGATCTTGCGGTCGGTGCGGGCAAAGGCATAGTCCCCGAGCTCCTCTCTGGTGACCCAGCGCCAGTCTGCCACCCCCAGACATTGAGGTTCGCCTCGCACATGCCGGGCGTGATAGGCATGCAACGTGATGCGAAAATGCGTGTAGGCATGGTCGATGCTGGTCACATGGTCCCCCACCTCCACCTCGATCCCCAACTCCTCCTGCAGCTCGCGATGCAGCGCTGCGGGTGCGCTCTCGCCCTTCTCGATCTTGCCACCCGGAAACTCCCACAAGCCGCCCAGCATCCCCTCGTCCGGCCGGCGGGCGATGAGAAACCGCTGGGGTTGGCTACGGTGTCGGACCACCCCGGCCACTACGTCATAGTGGGGGACCCGGCGCCGGGTCGCGCGCACGGGCCGCTCATACTGGGTGCCGCGCGCTTGGGCCAGGCAGTGAGTCCGCAGGGGGCAGCGGCTACACGCTGGTGTCCGCGGTACACAGATGGTGGCACCCAGCTCCATCATTGCTTCGTTGAAGGGGCCCGGCCGCTCGGGATCGACCAGCTCGGACGCGGTTTGCCACAACCACTGCTCCGTGGCGGGATCGTCGATGCTCGCCTCCAGGTCGTATAACCGTGCCAGCACTCGCCGCACGTTCCCGTCGAGCACTGCCGCGCGGCGGCCGAAAGCCAGCGAGAGAATGGCCGCGGCCGTATATCGGCCCACGCCGGGCAGCCTGCGCAGGTCCTCTTCGCTGTCTGGGATGCGACCCCCGTACTCTCGTACCACCATCTGCGCGGCGCGATGGAGATGGTGGGCGCGCCGATAATAGCCCAGACCCTCCCATGCCTTCAGCACCTCATCGACTGTGGCCGCGGCCAGGGCCTCAACCGTGGGGAAGCGGGCCATGAAGCGCCGGTAGTACGGTATGACCGTGGCGACCTGGGTCTG